>JBLMXX010000001.1:0-5381 GCA_050257995.1 Acidobacteriota bacterium
AACTGAGCCACAGATCGGTCAAGCCTGCCTGCCATAATGCATTGCGAATCTCACCTTCAATCACAAAACGCGAGGGCGGAAATTGTGTAAAGAACCAATTGGTAACCATTTTCCTTCTCCTATGGAATCGAGTAAGCAGCGCAGAAAAGGCGCGATGATGCAAGAGGACTGCAATCCCTTACAATGGCGGGCCAATTTTAGCACAAGAGTGCTATGGGGTCAATGGAGATGGGAAAATCCTTCGCGGATGCCAGGGCTCACGCCTGACTTTGGCAAATGGGTGGGAGCCAGCCTGTGATTGGCTTTATCAAATCAGCAGACACAGGAATGGCCGGTCAGGTGATCTCATGCGGAGTATCCGGTTATCTTCTTCTGAGAAGCAAGACCAACGCACCCAAAAAGACTGTCACAAACAATGCCCCAAATTCGGCAATTCGCAACGGAGACAGTACGGGGCTGGGAGACTCGTCAGTTGGAAGGGGCGGGACCACGGGGAGTGTGGGCGCGACCCGCGCCTGTACTTGAACCGTAGGAGTCGGCGCGACGACCGTCGGCGTGGGTACGATTTGATCCGTCACAGTCGGTGGCTTGGGTGGTGCAGCAGGCGTTGCCGCCGTTGCTGCTTCAGCCGTATCGGTAGATGCTTTGCTACTCTGAGTGGTCTCTGGAGGTCCCCCCCCTCCGCGCCCAAAGGGGACCGGTGTCGGTGATGGAAGAGCAGTGACGGGAGGACGGGTCCCAGCTAGCGGTTGCGCTGAGAGGCGCGAGGGGGCCGTAGGTGAAGGGGCGATGGTTGGAATCGCCGCCGCGCCCATTGACGGTGCTATGGTCCCACTGGAAGGACCGGATGGCAATGGTGCAGTGGTAGGCACAGCGGGCGCCACCGGAGCCGCGGGAGCGGAAGTGGGAACAGAGGTGGGAGTCGGCTGAATGCCCACCGGCGCGACCTGCACATTGGCTTGCGTGGTTGGAGGAACGGCCGGCGGGACCATCGCCGCCAAGGTCGGCTGCGAAGGCGCGCTTTTGCCCGCCGTTACGCCGGTAGAAGACAACGGACCGCTCCCAAACTGCATGATAAGGTCGACCCCAACGAGTGAAACGAGGATCAAGGTAGCCAGAGCGGTGGCTAGGCGAAGCGCATTCAAGCCAAAGAGCGGCGCACGCGCCGGCTGGGGTGGAACAGGCAGCGTGAACGAGTGCGGCAGCTTGGGCGAAGGCGCCTGCTTGAGCAAGGTAACAGTCCACTGGATTGAAGCAAGTGTCCGCTGGCACCGCGCACAGTCGCGCAGATGGCGTTCGAGTTGTACGCGTTCCAGCCCTGGAAGCCGATCGTCAATATAGTCAGACAATCGGTCTTCCACCCAGAGATGCGATTCGCGGCTATTCGTTCGATCAATCATTTTGCATTGCCTGTCCACTCTTTAGACGGTAACGGACGGGAACAAGTTCCTCTTGCGTCACGAGGAAATCACGCAGGTGAGCCCGGGCACGGCTCAGGCGTGACTTGACGGTGCCGACATTCGCCCCCGTCGATTCCGCCACCTGCTCATAACTAAAGCCTTCAATATCCACCAGGACCAGGGTGATCCTCTGGTCAGCGGGCAGAGTCGAAAGCCCTTTTTGGATGGCGGTACTCAACTCCTGTCGTTCGGCGGCTTCCTGTGGCGAATCGGGTGCGGCGTGGTCCAGCCCCGGTGCCGGTTCATCGGGGTCAAGAAGGAGAGCATCAAGCGAAGCGGTCGGTCGGCGCTGCTTGACCCGCAACTGGTCATAGCAGGCGTTTGTGACGATCCTCATTAACCAAGCTTTAAACGAGCCACCCCGATAGGTCTTGACATGCTTGAATGCGGAAATAAAGGCATCCTGGGTAGCATCTTCCGCCCCTGCCGCATCCCCTAAAACACGGTAGGCAGTGCGATACACCAGTACCTGGTAGGCACGTACAAGCTGGTTAAAAGCGGCCGTATCACCTTTTTGAGCCGCTTTTATGAACCCCTGTTCATCCATAGGTCAGATAAAATTGACCCAATTTGACCGAATTTGAATTTGACTTACGGTTGATTTTTGTTATACTAACCCTTGGAAAAAGACGCCGAAGTGGCGGAACTGGCAGACGCGCACGACTCAAAATCGTGTGGGCTAACGCCCTTGTGGGTTCGATTCCCTCCTTCGGCACTCGATTTCCGGTGCGGAAATTATTATAACATCTTTCACGTTCCACCGCCACTTTCCTCTTTTCTTCATCGTTATCTCATGGTGCCGCTCCCGGCCAGGGCGGACCAGACCCGAGGTGGTGATTTTTCCACGCAGACGTGGTGACTTGCTGCGACAGTGGTCCGCCCTACGACGCGACCCAAGCGCCCGCGGTCGAACGGAGACGGACTAGCGAATGGCACGCCGACCCACTATCGCCCTAGCACTGGTAGGCTTCGCCATTGGACTTGCGATGGGGCTGACGATTGCATGGGTACTGTGGCCCGTGCAATTTACGAACGCTGATCCCACCGACTTGAGGCAGACGTACAAAGATGATTACGTTCGGATGATCAGTGCCGCGTACCAGATGGACGGAAACCTTGTCAAGGCAAGGCAGCGATTAAGCCAACTCGGTTTGGGCAATTCCATCCAGACCATCAATGTTCTAATCGCGCGGGAGAGACAGACTAGACCAAGCCCATCGTTCCAACAGTCACTGGTTGACCTTGCCCAGGCACTGGCGGCCACGCCCGTCGCGACACGCCTGACGCCGGTCGTCACAACGACCCCGGGCGGGACGGTGCCGGCCCCGCCCACGGCAACGCCGAGCGTACCGATCCCAGGCTTTCGACTGGTCGAGAAGACCCGGCTCACTTGCTCGGAGGAGCCCGAAACGGCACATTTGCGAGTGTTTGTCCGGGATACCAAGGGCAAAGATTTGCCCAATATCGGGATTGAAATCCGCTGGAACAGTGGCGACGAGACGATTTATACCGGTCTCAAACCGGAGCGCGGTATCGGATATGCAGATTTTGAAG
The DNA here is from genome assembly GCA_050257995.1 of Acidobacteriota bacterium. Taxonomy (GTDB): domain Bacteria; phylum Chloroflexota; class Anaerolineae; order UBA4142; family UBA4142; genus JBLMXX01. The sequence goes on from JBLMXX010000001.1 coordinate 3,015, forward strand.
CCGCTCCGGACAATTACCTGGTAACGATTCTAAATGCTCAGAGTGACCCCGCCAACCTTCAGGTGGGCGCGGCGCCCCCCAATTGCAGAAATGATCGCGGGGTGACCCCGCGTGGTTGGAAACTGATCTTTCAACAAAAATAGCCTCGAACGCCCGGCTATGCACAAGTACTTGACCCTTATCCGCCAACATGGTTCCGTTCAGAGCCTTGAACACTCGTGACCTGATCGGTTTCAAGGAACCGAGTCTCTATCCATCACCTGAACGGCAGCTCTAAAGTGCACTTTCGATCTACCGCTCAACGGGGCGCGGTAGTTATTGCTCATCTTGACCGGAGGTAAGTTCGTAGTGATCCCACAACCCATCGATCAAGTCCCGTTGTTCGTCCGCCTTTCGGAGGAAGAACGCGAACTTGTGACTGCTCGTTTGCACCGGCGTCAGGCCGCTTCGGGCGAGTTCATCTTCACCAAAGGTCGGCCCAGCGATGCGCTCTTTGTCATCACCTCGGGCTGGATCAAGCTTGAAGAAGGTTCCTCTGCTCGTCCCCTTACCCTCGCCAACCTGGGCGCCGGTAGTCTCGCCGGAGAGATCGACACCCTCCTGGGGAGACCCTACACCACCTCCGCCCGTGCTGCCGCGACTACACAGCTTCTCGCGCTCTCACGCACTGACTTGGACGAGATCATTTCTGAGCAACCCAGCATCGGTCTCAAATTCAGCGCCACCCTCGGCATGCGAATTGCTTTCCTCGAACAGTACCTCATCCAGCATCGATTACGCAATATCGATCTTCTCAGTTCTCTATCCGAAGATGATCTGCGCGCCATTGCGCAAAAACTGGATTTCAGATCCTGCCCGCGCGGTGAAATTATTGTCGAGGCGAACGCACCGGGAGAAGCGGTCTTTCTCATCGAAGAGGGCGAGGTGCGCTCGGTATCGAATTCGAATGATGGCGATTGTTTCGAAGACCTCGGCGAAGGCGACATTTTTGGGCATACCGCCCTCATTACCGGCAAGCCCTACCCCGCCACGGTACGCGCCGTTACCGATACGAGCGTCTGGTACCTTCCCCGTTCGGTCTATCTGGAACTGATCGCCGAACGTCCTGCCATCAAGCTTGCCTTCAGCCGTGCACTCGCCGAAACGCTCGGTCCGGGCGACCAGTCAGAGGCTGTCGAGCAGATTCGTCGACTGCCGCTTTTCTCCGACGTCCCGACGGAAGCACTCTCGAATCTAGTTTCGCGTCTGGTGCTGCGTCATTTTCCGGCTGGCGATATAATTTACCAGGAAGGCACTCCCGGCGATGCATTGTACGTGGTCGAAGCGGGCGAAGTGAAATTGCTGGACAGCGCGTTTTCGGATGCGGTCTTGTTGGAACGACTGCACGCCGGCGACTCGTTTGGCGAGATGGCCCTCTTAACGGGCCGCACGCGCGCGGAATGTGCGCGCGCCACCTCGGATGCTACTATCTGGGTGCTTTACAAGACGGACTTTGACGACCTGATGGTGCAGTTCCCCGAGATCAGCGTCTCGCTGAGCCGTGCGCTCACCGAACGGCTCACATCCCGCGAAAATGACTTTCTCGTCCGTCACCTCCGGAGGATTACGCTCTTTGCCAATCTCACGACCAGCGAACTGCGCGGGGTCTCGAGCAAGATCCGCGGCTTGCGTTTTCGTCCGGGTGAGATCATTTGCTTCGCCGGTCAGCCCGCCCACAACATGTTCATGATAGAAATGGGCGAGGTGAAACGCACCGGCGTGGGACGCTCTGGAGAACCATTCCTGGTAGATCTGCTGGGTCCCGGCGACTCGTTCGGGGAACAGGCTATCGTGCAGGATAGCGGGCATACGACCACTGCCCAGGCGCTTGGCGATGTCGAACTCTGGACGATTGCCAAGAGCGATTTCGTGAGGATGATGGAGCAATACCCGACACTCGCCGTCACCGTTACGCGCTTGATTGCCGACCGGCTGTCGCGCGGTCAGTCTACACCGCGATCGACCGCTCCTCGCAACATGCCGCCCACCCATCCGGGTCAGCCGTTCTCGCGGGGGGCAGTATCGCCGCGTCCGGTAGTGCCGCAGCCGCGTCCGAACTCGCCACTGCCGCGCTCTCGAATTCAGCAACCACAGTCAGGCGCAAGACCCATCGCAAAACCGGCTCCGCCAAGGACGGCAAAGCAATTTACGGACAACGACCCGACCGTCAATATCCCTCCAATGCGGACGATGCCGGTCAAGCCGCAAGCCGATCGATCGGCAGACTCGACCATCATCCTGCCGCGCAGCAGTGCCGACATCGCTCAGGCACCCACCGTGCGGATTCCGCCCGCTGCGGCTCCGCGGCGTACCCGCCGTGGCGATAAC
>JBLMXX010000002.1:0-7264 GCA_050257995.1 Acidobacteriota bacterium
ACCTGAATAATCTGCCCGTCAATCTCGACCGCATACGGGATATAGATGTTTCCCTTCAGAAGAGTTGAAATGGCTTCTGCAATGGTAGTCTTGCCATTGCCGGATGGACCGTACAAAAAGATTGAGCGGGCGGAGTTGACGGCGGGACCGATGCGGCGCAGCATGGCATCCGAGAGCACCATGTGAGAGAAAGTATCCCGCATGTCAGCTTTCTTTATCACCATCTCGCCAATGGTTTGAGTTTGGACGGCGTTAGCATAGGCAGTGAGGGAAACAGGCGCCGGGCCGGTGTATTGTGAGCGCGCCAGCAATTCTTGTATTTTGGCGCTCCCTTTTTGGGTGATGACGTGATTAAAGCCCCGTTCGCCGAATCCGCTCGATCCGGTGATCAAAATCAATTCTTCGCGAAGTAGAAACGCGAGCACCTGGTCGACGACGTTGGGATACGGCAGGCAGATGTTTTCTGCAACCGCCTGACCGCTCAGTTCGCCTCCAAAGTAAATGGTTTTCAGGGCGAGGTCGTACAGAGTCCCTGCATTTAGTCCTGTTTCTGCGATGGAACTCGGTTCACGGAGCAGTGAGTTTAGACCTGGCTCGGCAGTGCCGGTGACCATCTTTGTAGTAATGTTCATCAATCGGGACTTCCTTTGTCAGTAGAATCAATCTCAAAGCGATGGATCAAAGTGATGTGAGATTTGTCGATCGGGACATGCTCTATCATACATCCAATCGCCCAATTTGCCAATAAGACAAAGGTACAAAAAGACTTTCATCGCATTATCAGTCGTTTGTGCTCGATCATCAGGCAGCGGTCCATCACAACGGCCAGACCGGCGTCGCTCGCTCTTTGCCCCGCCTCCGGGTTTACCGCGCCGATTTGCATCCAGATAACTTTGGCTCCAATTTGAATGGCCTGTTCCACGACGGCGGGGACCTCAGACGGCGCCCGAAATATTTGCACAATATCTACCGGTTCCGGAATCGATAGCAAATCGGGATACGCCTTTTGTCCCAGGATTTCCTGAATGGAAGGATTGACCGGAATGACCCGGTAACCTTTAACCATCATATACTGTGGCACGTAATAGCCCGGCTTTTTCGGGTTGTTTGAAAACCCTACCGTCGCGATCGTCCTGGAATCGGTCAAAATTTTGCGCAGCGCGTCATCGTTCACACTATACCTCTTTGGAAAGTAATGGGTGACGGCTGTCATCCGTCACCCTCCGGTCATTTTAGTCTCGTGGGGAGCGTTATCTGGAACCAGGTGGACCCGGGCTGTGACTTGACCTGGATCTTGCCGTGATGTTTTTGGATGATGTTGTATACCAGGTGCAGACCCAGTCCGGTCCCCACGCCGGGCGGCTTGGTCGTAAAGAATGGCTCAAAGATCCGCGGCTGGATTTCCGGGGGAATGCCAGGTCCATTGTCGCCTATCTCTACCATCACCTGGTCGTCGACGAGAGAGGTCCGCAAAGTCAATTCGCCCTTGCCATTCATCGCGTCGATGGCATTGTCGATAATGTTCGTCCAGACCTGGTTCAATTCACTTCCATATGCCTCTATGCGGGGCAGATCGGAGGCATATTCTCGTTTGACCTCGATGCCCTGCTTGAGCTTGTGCCTCAGGATGATGAGGGTATTCTCCAGTCCTTCATGCACGTCCACTTGCTGGACGGGTGCCTGGTCGAGGTAGGAATACGACTTGACCGCTTTGACAATCTCCGAGATTCTCTCGGCGCTCGTGCCGACTTCGTTCAGCAGGGCGTACACGGAATATCCTGCCGCCAACCAGCACGCCACGACCCCGACCTGGGGTCTCGGAAATTTCTCTTCGACCTTTGCCAACGCCGAGGTGTCCCACCCGAACCCGACCAAGGTAGGAGCGATTTCCCAAGCCCGGTCCACGCTCCGGGCCTGCAGCCATGATTGCATCTCCTCCTCCCGGTCGCTGCGCGCCAGCGGATCGAGGATGGTCGGGGATGCCGCACACGCGACCATCTCTGCGTGCCAATCATGAAGGGCCTTGATCTGGTCGGCTGTTGGATGCAGACCATTAATTTCGTCGGCAAGCGCTTGCCAGCGGGAGAGGGTATCCCGCAGTTGCGTCGCGCTCCGCCGAGCGGCGGCAGCGGGGTTGTTTAATTCGTGCGCCAGTCCGGCGGACAGCGTTCCCAACGCCGCCATCTTTTCATTCTGCTTCATCATGATTTCGGTGTTACGCAAGCGAGAGGTCACCGTCTGCAAGATCGCCATGGTCGCCGAAGAACTTTTGGAAAGGAGATTCCGGAACTCGGCTTGGCTAATCATCAACAAGCGGCTGTCTTGCGTTGCGCGGGCAGTGGCAGAGCGGGGCGCATGGTCGAGGAAGGACATCTCCCCGATTACTTCGCCCACGCCGCGTACGGCAAGCATGATCTCCTGATTGCCCGAGCGTTTTGTAAATTCAAACTCGCCCTCGAGCACGATGTAGAGAGCGCCACTGGGCTCTCCCTCTCTCATTAGGATTTCGCCTTTAGATTTGGACACCACCTCGGCTCTGTCGACGAGCCATTTAAGGTCGACCTCGTCGACATTGGCAAAGAGAGGGAGGCGCCGCACAAAGTCTTGTATCATACCGTTTTCAAGTATTCCTGAATGGCGGCGATCGCGATCCCGCCTTCGCCTGTCGCGGAAGCAACGCGGTGGTTGGTGCCCAACCGCACGTCTCCCGCGGCAAAAATGCCGGGCACGCTGGTCTCAAGCATCAGCGGGTCACGGTCGAGGGTCCATCCCTCCGGGCGCTTGCCATTCTTGACCAGGTCCGGTCCGGTGAGAATGAATCCCTTTTCATCACACATAACCATGTCCTTAACCAGGTCACTATTTGGAACGGCGCCGATAAAGATGAATATGGCGGCGGCGGGACAGGTTTTGACCTCACCGGTCTTGTGGTCTTTGACGACAACCTCCTCGATCTTGCCGGGCTTGCCGTGAACCTCGGTAATCTCGGTATTGAACCATCTCTCGATCTTTGGGTTCGACGATTCGGCGTCGACCAGGTATCTGGACGACCACTGCGAATCGCGGCGAATGAGCATCGTCACTTTGCTGGCAAACCGGCTTAGGAACATCGCCCCTTGTCCTGCGGAATTTGCCCCTCCGACGACAAAGACGGGCTGGTCTTGGTAATACCTTGCTTCCGTGAATGCCGCTCCATAATAAACCCCGGCGCCGGTCAGTTCTTCCAATCCTGGCACATCCAACCGGCGGAACTTGGCTCCCGTCGCAATCAGAACGGACCGGGCGGTCAGCTCCGAGCCATCACTGAGGGTCACGACGCGGTACGGGTCTTGCACTCGCACACGCGTCGCGTCCGTCGCCGCCAGAATTTCAACCCCGAACCGTTGCACCTGGGTCAGCGCGCGGCGAGCCAGTTCCATGCCGGACAAGCCGGTAGGGAATCCTAAATAGTTCTCGATCTTTGGACTATTTCCCGCCTGACCACCAGGGACGCCTCTTTCGAGGATCAGCACGCGCTGACCTTCGGACCCTCCGTAAACGCCGGCGGAGAGACCGGCGGGTCCTGCGCCGATGATGACGATATCGTAGAGGGGTTGCGCCGCCCGCGTTTGCATTCCCACTTTTTCCGCGAGTTCGTGGATGCTCGGCTCGATCAGGACCGTGCCGTCGGCCAGCACCACCGTCGGCAAACGTACGACCCCTTTGCAGTATTCTTCGACCAGCGCGCGCGCCTTGTCATCCTTGTCGACGTCCATAAACTGGTAGGCGATCAGGTGGCGCGCCAAAAAGTCTTTCACCTCGTGCGATTGTGGAGACCACAAGGAGCCGAGGACGCGCAAACCCTCGTACTCGGGACGCACATTGGCTTTCCACTCGTCCAGCAAATCGTCAAGCACGGGATAGAGGTTATCTTCCGGAGGGTCCCATGGCTTCATCAGATAATAGTCGAGAGCGACCTTGTTAATGGCGCGGATGGCCGCCTCGGTGTCCGCGTACGCGGTGAGGAGGACCTTTTTCGCTTCCGGGAAAAGTAGGCGCGCTTGTTCCAGAAACTGCACGCCGGTCATTTCCGGCATGCGTTGGTCTACCAAAAAGAGCGCGATCATCTCGCCGCGTTGTTGTAAGGTCTTGACCGATTCGAGCGCGGTCGCCCCGGAATCTGCTTTCAGGATGCGGTAATCGCGCCCGTACTTTTGCCTCAGGTCCCGGTCAACTGCATTCAATACGGCGTGATCGTCGTCTATCGCTAGAATTACTGGTTTTGCCATGCTCTCCCTCCAGATTGTAATCACTTTGAATTGAGGATTTGAATCACGTCTTGCCGTTCGAGAAATGATTTTCGCAATGCGAGATCGGAAATATTGCCTATAATGGTTTGGATCAGTGCCCGGGCATGTTGGTTCTCGGCGCGCGCTTGGTCCCGGTCGGCTCCCTGAAGGTATAATTGTTCCAGGGCCGCGTGAACGCGGATCTCCAAGAGCCGGTTCTGTGCACGTTGAGTGATGGAGAGTGAGCGCTGGAGATCGAGTTCTGCCTGTTTAGAATTTCCGAGCGCATTCTGAATCAAGCTGCGTTCATAATACATCTCTGCCGTGGGCATGAACATCTCTTCGGTTTCCAGACGCTCGATGAGCGAGTCGCCAAAGGCGAGCCCCTCTTCCATCTGGCTATCCCTTATCATTAGCTCGGCCAAGCTGGGACCCATAGTTGCCAATTCAAAAAGATTTGAATTTTCGCCCCACGTCCCGTCCCATAACCGGGTCAAAATTGCGCGGGCTTGCTCGAAATGTCCTTGAAGTAAAAGGATACGCGCATCAAGCCCGTTGATGACATTGAACCAAAAAGGGATTTCAAACGTGGCAAGTTCTTGCAGCGCCGCTTGCACCATAGACCGTGCATGTTCTAATTGCCCGAGTTCCACATATGCGCGCCCCATTACCATATGGGTCAGCCCGACAAAGAGAGAGATGCCCAATTTCTGGGTGATCTCTATCACGTGCCCGGCGTTTGCCAGCATCCGGTCGAATTCCCCCGCGTCGACGTCCAACTGTAAAAGAACCCACTCATTATATCCGATGCCCCAGGGGTTTTCAATAGCATAGCCAATGCGCGCTCCTTCTTCCGCGGCGGCCCGCGCGGGCTCCGCTTTACCCCGCGCATAATACCCTTCGGCCAACATGCCCAGGGAATTGGCGATCATCGGTTTGTTGTCTAACGCTCGAAACTCTTCCAGTGCCTCTTGCGAATACTCGTTGGTTCGACGCCATTCTCCGGCGCCCTGTAGCGCCCCAGCCAGATCCAGGAGGGCATATGCAGCCAGTTCGCGCAGCCCCGAAGCCCGGGCATGCTCCAGGGTCTGGCGGAAATACCCGGCGGAACGCCTCGGATCTCGGAACCGCATTGACAAACCGATGTTCCATAATGCCCGTCCGACCAATTCCGAGTCGCCCGACTGCCGTGCCAGCTCGAGTGCGCGCTCGAGCTGGGCGGGGTCTGAAGAATTTGCGACAATACCTTCGGTCGTTAGCAAGTGAACAAGCCCATCCGCTTCCATGGTGATGTCGCCCATTTCCCGCGCGAGTGCCATCATCGCCCTATAGTTTTCCATCGCGGCGAGATGGTCGCCGGAGATTTCGAGGACGCGGCCGCGTTGAGAATAAACGGCGCGGACCCGCGCGTTCCATTCGGGCTTGCGGACGCGCCGGGCAATGGCGATGGCCCGCGCATAGAAATCCAGCGCCTCCTGGTGGGCATAGGCGCGGCTCGCGACATCGCCTGCCAGAGCTGCATACGTAAACGCTTTGTCGTCGACTCCCGCGCGCTCAAAATGCAGCGCCAGCATGGCCGCGTTCTGCTCCACTCCGTCGACGCCCTGACTTTCCATCGCCTCGGCGACTTGACGGTGAATTTCTGCCCGGCGGGCTTTGAGCATTGATACGTATACAGATTCCTGTGTAAGGGTGTGCTTGAAAATGTACGCCAGGTCGCTGTCCGTGAGGCGCCTGACCAACTGGGCATTTTCAAGTTGGGAGAGAGAGTCGTTGAGATCCATCACACATCATGCCATCATCGCGCGGACGTCCGGCAGGTTAAGAAATGATTCGCGCAGCTCATCGGGTGTATGGTTGGCGATGTACTTTATCAGTTCGTGCGCTTTAACACGGAGCGTCTCCGCCTGTGCCGCCCGTCCCCGCTCTGCCTCTACCTTGCTCAGTGCGGAGAGGACTTGCCAGAGAATCGTACGCGAGCCCATGGCTTCCGCTTCCCTCCGCGCGGTCTCCCAGACCTCGACGGCACAGTTGGAATTGCCGAGCGCGAGCATGGCTTTGCCCTTGAGGTAAAGGGCGTAGACTCCATACGGGCGAATATGCACTTGCGCCAAAGCAGCGATCAATCGGTCCATCATCTCAACCGCGCGCACATACTCGCCCCGGACCAAGGCAAGTTCGGCAGAGGCGATATACACCATGTACCCATCCACTGAAACGAGGCTGATGTGCTCGGGGCGTGGAATCAGGTCTTTCTCTGCCAATACCGGCTTTGTTTCCCGTGTCCCGGTTACAACCTCCGCGTGGACTCGAGCGGCCTGAAGCATGGCGGACCAGGTGTCCGGAGGTGGCTCGCCGGGATGAAAGGAGCGACTCGTTACCTTTGCCATTTGGATGGATTCGAGGCTGCGCTCAAATTGACCCATAGATCCCAAAACCCAGGCGAGCAGCGCATAGGCGCCCAGGGCCATTGCGCCGGCCTTTGCTCTTTCCGCCAGCTCAATACATCGGCTCGCATAATCGAGGACCTGTTCGGGTCCGCCGCGTTCCCAGTGGATATGGCTTAATATGTAGAGTGCTAGCGCCTGACTTAACTGGTCGTCAATGCTTGCGCTGAGCTCTAGCCCTTGTTCGGAGAGAGTGTGGGCTTTCTCAAAAGATCCGCTCATCGAACTTAGCATCGCGGCGCGCAACAGGGCTTGCGCCAGCGTGGTCTTGTTGTCCAGCACGCGGAACATCTCTAGACCGGACTCGAGCGCCGACCATGCCTCCTCAACTCGCCCCGCCGTCATATAAGCCATCGCGAGGTCGTTCAAGGTGTAAGCCAACTGTTCACGCAAATTAAATTCGCGGGCAATCGCCAGGGATTTTTCGCCGAATTCGATTGCTTGTTCCGGAGCCCCCTCTCCCCAGTTCTCCAGCAGCATCAGGTTCCAGTAGATCTTGGCTTGCGCCTGGCGATTTCCAAGTTCCTGCGCCAGCGCGAGCGCCTGGGT
>JBLMXX010000003.1:0-6097 GCA_050257995.1 Acidobacteriota bacterium
GCGGCATCTGCCACCTGCGCGCTGCTCAACAAAACGCCCGCGACGACGGCAACGCCGACGATCGCCGAGACTCGCCGCGTGCCAAGATATCGCCATCCAAGTTCAGCCAGCATCGCCAGGACGACCGCCGAGGTGGCGGTCGGCAAATAGAGATAGCGCGTGTTGAAATAATCCAGCGGAAAACCGAGCAGGGGCGAAATGTTCAAAACGGCAAATAGTCCGAGGAACAATGGCGCGGTGCTTTTCTTATAGACCATGATGCCGATGTAAACGACCGCGGCGATCGCCAACCAAATGAAAATCAATGCCTGGGTGGGTAATTCAGTCGTCCAGGGAAAAGCGAGCACGGCCAGATAGGGGATCAAGTTGTTCAACATATGCGGACCGATCTTGAAACCGAATTGACCGGTGAATTCGCCGTGACTCTGGACCTGATATACTTGATAAAGATAGGGCACAAAGGTCAACAGAAATGGCAAATAGCGGGGCACATCGACGCGCCAGTTGGGCTTTTCGCGGTAGAACCACCACTCGATGAGGAACAAGAACAGCGGCAGGAAGATAGCGATTTCTTTGCTCAGCAGAGCCAGGACAAAAGCGAGAAAAGCAAAAACGTAATCGGACCGCCGCCGGGTATCCAGAAAGCGCGTCCAGAGGAGCATCGTGAGGAGATAGAAAAAGCCGGCGAGCGGGTCCACCACGGCATGCCAAAAGACCGCCAGGCTGTAATTGGGGAATACGGCGTAGAAACACGCTGCCACGAAAGCGAGTCGCTGGTTATGGGCGAGTCGTCCGACCAATAAGAACAACAAGACCGCATTCGCGGCATTCAGGAGGTTGTGCGCAAGATGATAACCATCGGGGTTGAAGCCGAACAGGTGATACAGCAGGTACATATAGATGCCCTGCACCGGGCGGTAACCCTGGGTGATGTTGGAGGGATCGAGAAACTGGACGAGAAAGCGGGGCAAATCCATGCTGGCAGACCAAATCAGGTACCACCAGCCATCGTAAAACTGGATCTTGAGCGCGGGAAGGTAAGTGATAAAGGCAATGCTCGCAATGATGATGGCGCCAAGGAGGGTGGTCCTTTTTTTCATTGACAATCCATATACCGGAACCAGGGGCATTATAGCCGGATTTCATGAAAGAACCAAAATCCGACCAAACTCCCGTAGAGACGCATAATTTTGCGTCTCTTCCCTTTCCCTTTTGTGCCGGAAAATGTTATAATAGGTGCGCTGGTTGAAAGGAGAATGGAATGCGCTGGATTTCTTCGGCAAGCGTCCTCCGCATCGCCCGGCGCACGGGTTTGGGGTTGGCTCTGTGCGTCCTCGTCCTGGCGTTCGTCCCCTTGCGCGTTCAAGCCGCCCCGCCTTCCGGCGCGCCCGAGACCTATATCGTTCAATCCGGCGATACGCTTTACGCCATCGCACTGCACTATGACACGACGGTTGCCGCACTCAAGAAATTGAACGGTCTCACGAGCGATAATATCGCGGTGGGTCAAAAGCTCATCATCACCGCGGTTGGGACCACGCCCGCCGCCGCGGCGGCGCCCGCACCGGTGCGTTCGTACATCGTCCAGTCCGGCGATTCGCTTTACCGCATCGCGCTCGAATTCGGCACGACCACGCACGCGCTCGCCGATCTCAACGACATCGCGAATCCGAACCTGATTTCCGTCGGGCAGGCGCTGGCGATCCCCAACAGCGTCACGCTCACCAAGCCCGGCTTGACCATCGATCCTCCCACTGCGCGGCAGGGCGGGACGCTCTTCATCAAAGTCACGCGCCCGGACCTGGCGTCCGTTACCGGGACGTTTGGCGGCGCGAGCATCCAATTCACCCACGGGGCGGGCTATTTCTATACGTTGGTCGGCATTTCGCGCTGCGCCAAACTGGGCGCTGCCAATCTGCGGTTGAGCGAAGTTGACGCCCAAGGGCAAACGATCTCCGAGACCGCGACCGTGACCATCGTGCCCACTGCCTTTCAAGTCCAGGCGATCGTCCTTCCACCGGGCAAAGGCGACCTGCTTGAACCGGCGCTCGTCAAGCAGGAGTCGGATCAACTCGCCGCTATCGTGGGCCAGTCTAGTCCCGCGCGGTTGTGGAACGGCGCATTTCGCCAACCGCTTTTCGGAATCGTCTCGTCGACTTTTGGGGTGCGGCGCTCTTATAATGGCGGACCGGTGGGCGCGTGCGGGCACGAAGGAATTGATTTTGCCGTGGACGCGGGGACGCCCATCTACGCGGATGCGCGTGGGCGCGTGGTGTTCGCGGGCTTGACGCAGGTGCGCGGGAATATGGTCGTCGTAGACCATGGGCTCGGCGTGTTCAGTGCCTATTATCACCAGTCCCAGATGGCAGTCCAGGTCGGGCAGATGGTGGAGGCAGGCGACTTGATCGGCAGGGTCGGGACGACGGGTCTGTCGACCGGCAATCATTTGCACTGGAGTTTATTCGTTCACGGCGATTACGTGGACCCGATGGAGTGGACGCGGCGGGTAATGCCATAACGGAGGGGTTATGGAACTCGTTACGGTACGCATTGAGAATCCGAACGAACTGAATTTCATCCTGGGACAATCGCACTTTATCAAGACGGTCGAGGACATTCACGAGGCGCTGGTAACCGCGGTGCCGGGCATTAAATTCGGACTGGCATTTTGTGAGTCTTCCGGCGCTGCGCTCGTGCGTGCCAGCGGCAGTGATGCGGCACTGGTCGAACTGGCAAAGAAGAACGCGCTGGCGCTGAGCGCGGGACATTCGTTCATCGTTTTCCTCGGCGCGGGCTTTTTCCCCATCAACGTTTTGCACGCGATCAAGAACGTGCCCGAAGTGGTCAACCTCTACTGTGCGACCGCCAACCCGGTCGAGGTCATCCTGGCAGAAACCGAGCAGGGGCGCGGCATCCTCGGCGTCGTCGACGGAGTGAAGAGCAAGGGGATCGAGGACGAAGAAGGTGTGCGCTGGAGAAAGGACCTGCTCCGGCGTTTTGGGTACAAGGCAGGCTAACAACAGCCGGGGTGATTGCCTCCCGAGACAATCACCCTTTTTATTCTCCCCAAAGGTCTACAAGGAGGACGACGATGCCAGCCATGATCGACCCGACCCGAGTCCGCTTTTTCAGCGGCAGTTCCAATCCTGTGCTCGCTGCCGACATCGCCGGCTATTTGGGCGTCCCGCTCGAGAGCACACTGATCAATCGCTTTAGCAACGACGATCTCTTCATCCAGCTGGGCGCAAGCGTGCGTGCCCGCCGCGTCTTTATCGTCCAATCCCTCGACCCGCCGGTCAACGACCACCTGATGGAACTGTTGATGATGCTGGACATCGCGCGGGGCGCGTCCGCCCGAGAAGTCCACGCGATCATTCCCTACTATTCCTTCGCCCGCTCCGACAAGAAAGATGCGCCGCGGGTCTGCATCACCGCGCGGCTCGTGGCGGACTTGCTGCGCACGGCGGGAGCCACGCACGTCATGACGATGATGCTCCACTCGCCCCAGGTCCACGGCTTCTTTCCCATGCCCACCGACCCTCTGACCAGCCGTCCCGTCTTCAAGCACTATTTCAAGTCGCACGACCTTTCCCGCGCGATCGTCGTTTCGCCCGATATGGGCAATGCCAAGTCCGCGGCTCGGTTCGCGAACGATCTGGGGCTGCCCATTGCCGCCGGCAACAAGGAACGGGTCTCGGATATGCAAGTGCGCATTACCAGCATGGTCGGATCGCAGATCCGCGGCTACCAACGCGCCCTGGTCTATGACGACGAGATCGCCACCGGCGGCTCGATCCTCGAAGTGAGCAAGATCCTCGTCGAGCAGGGGATCGAAGAGATCTGGGTGGCGTGCAGTCACGGCGTATTCGTCAAGGGCGGGTTGGAGCGGCTTGCCGCGATCCCGCAGATCACGGAGATCGTCACCACGGATACGGTGGCGATCCCTCCGGAAAAACGCCATCCCAAACTGCGCGTCATCTCGGTCGCCCACGTTTTCGGCGATGCCATCCGCCGCAACTCGTCGCGGGAATCCATCGGAGACCTCTTCGTTTATGGTGAGGATGAAAATTAAATGACCCGTCCATCCACTTTTTCAATCGTCGCTTTCGATCCCGCCACGGGCGAATTGGGCATTGCCGTGGAGAGCAAGTTCTTGTCCGTCGGAGCCGTCGTTCCGTGGGCGGCGGCGGGCGTGGGCGCGCTGGCGACCCAGTCGTGGGCGAACACCTCGTATGGACCGCGCGGGTTGCGAATGCTAAAACAGGGGTTGTCGCCCAAGCAAGTAGGGCGGAAATTGGTCGCGGCGGACAAGCAAGCCGACCAGCGCCAATTCGGCATCGTAGACGCCAAGGGGCGAGCATTCACCTATACCGGCGGTGGCTGTTATGAATGGGCAGGCGGTAAGACCGGCAAGTTCTACGCCGCGCAAGGGAATATCCTCAAAGGTCCCGCGGTGGTCGATGCGCTCGCCGAAAACTTTGAGATGACGAACGGCAGCCTGGCGGAGCGCCTGGTCGCGGCGCTGGCGGCAGGGCAAGCCGCGGGTGGCGACCGCCGCGGTCAGGAGAGCGCGGCACTGGTCGTCGTGCGCAAGAAAGGCGGGTACGGCGGGTTTAACGACCGTTATATCGACTTGCGGGTGGACGACCATCCCGCCCCGATCGACGAATTGAAGCGCCTGCTCGATCTGCATCACCTGTATCTTGGCAAAACCAACCCGGCGGATGTGCTCGCGCTCGATGCGGATATCGCGCGTGAACTGCAGGGGATGATGCGGCAGCGCGGCTATTACGAGGGCGAAATCGACGGGGCGTGGGACCAGGCGGCACAGAAGGCGTTTCGCGAATTCGCGGGACTGGAGAACCTGGAGGACCGCCTGCTGGACGGGGCGCAGATAGATCGGGTGGTGCTGGATTTCTTGCGCAAGCGATTTGGGTCCATGACGGGCAGGGAGACGTTATGAAGCCCTTCCGCAAGCACGTTGCGATCGCGATCGACGGCGGCGGCATCCGCGGGGTGATAGTGACGAAAGCGCTGGAAGCCGTCGAAGATGCGCTCGGACAGCGGCTGGGCGAGATTGCCGAGCTGGCGGCGGGGACCTCGACCGGCAGCGTGATCGCTTCCGGCATCGCGCTCAACCTGAGCGCGTCGGAAATGACCGGCATGTACCGGTATTTTGCGCCCAAGGTATTTGGCAAGTCGCTGCGCTATTACCTGTGGCCCCTCCTCAACCACCGTTATTCCAATGCCGTGCTGAAAAGCGAGCTCGACCGGCAGACCGGGAACAAGCGGATGGGGGACCTGTGGACGAACGCGCGCAAATTCGACCTGATCGTGACGACCCGCGACCTGCACGAAGCGCGCACGCGATTCATCAAATCCTGGAAACCCGAATACCGCAAGATGCCGATCACGACGGCGGTGCTCGCGAGTTCCGCCGCGCCGACCTATTTCCCGGTGATCGAGGGGAGATTTATCGACGGCGGGGTGGGGAGTTTCGGCAATCCCTGTTTCCTCGCGGCATACGAGGCGCGCCTCGTGCTGGGATGGAAGCCGGAGGAAACGACGCTCATCAGCCTGGGCACGGGGCGGCTCAAGCAGGGCATCGCCGGTCTGCCGCTGCACGCGCCGGACCGCTTGATCTCGTTCCAATGGCTTCCCGTTATCTTCGATACGTTTATCACGGATTCGAACGACCAGCAGGCGCGGGTAGTCAAGCAATTCTTCGACGGTCTCGACTTTCGCCGCTTTCAAGTGCCCATCGAGCGGATCGAGCTGGACGACATATCGGCGATCGATCGCTTGCTGGCATACGGGGAAACCCTCGGGAAAATGATGCTCGCCGACCAGACCGACCCGGAATTAGACCTGCCGGTGTATCAAATTGCGCAAGACGGCGGGGCGGCCCGGTCATAACAGCCCCTGTTCCTTTTGCATCAGCGCGCGCAGGGACTGCAGGGTGTCCACCTGGTCCACCGGCTTGTCCTCCCGCAGGCGCAGGACACGGGCAAACCGGAGCGCCATTCCGCTTTTGTACTGCGGCGAACTCTGCACGTTGTTGAATGCGACCTCGACGACCACCTCGGGTTTGACCCAG
>JBLMXX010000004.1:0-19070 GCA_050257995.1 Acidobacteriota bacterium
GTGGGTGACAGGTGAGGATTCAGATCGATGGAGAGACGCACGGAAAAAGTGAGCGGTCGGACGGGGTTTGATTCGCGCACGGCTTTCACGCCGGCGGCGAGCTTGTCGGGTGGCAAGCCGATGGGATGCCAGCCATCGCCGAAGGCGGCCACGCGTTTCGACGCGGATTCGCTCGCGCCGCCAATCCAGATGGGAATTCCATTGGATTGGGCAGGCAGCGGGGCGAAGACGGAATCGGCGATGCTCGTATAGCGACCTTGAAAATTCACGCTCGCCATGCTGGCAGCGTTTGCCCACAGCGTCCGCAAGAGTTGTATGTCCTCGTCGAGACGTTTGCCGCGATTCTTGAAATTCGCATTCAAGTTTTTGTATTCCACTTGATTCCAGCCAACGCCCACGCCGACGATCATTCGTCCGCCCGACGCCGCATCGATGGATGCCATTTGCTTTGCAAAGAGGACCGGGTTGCGCATGGGCAAAACGATAACCGACGTTCCCAAACGCACGCGTTGGGTAATCGCCGCCAGCATCGCGAGCGTGACGACGCATTCAAAGATGTGACCATACGGCTCGCGGTCCGCTTGCGGAACCAGCACGTGATCCGTCGTCCATACCGAATCGTATCCAATCTCCTCCGCGGCAAGCGCCACCTGGCGCATCGCATCGAAAGTGATGTGGGATCCGTAGTTTTCCAACCCGACGCCGAATTTCATATGGCTCCTCTGGAGGAATTCATGGACTGTATTATATTCATTTCACGCGTTTTCGCCTTTTCGTTCAATCTTGAGTATAATGGAATAGAGCATGTGTGTCTCACGTGTAAAGGTGTTGACGCCTCAAGACGCGATTATTCGTCTCGAGGCGTTTTCGTTTGAAACCCTTGGTGGGCTTTCAAAGGCCGGAGATGTAAACAAACTTGCTCGTTGAAAGGAAACGACCATGTCTGATTCAATTCTGGTGGCATTTTCAACGATCTACGGCTCGACGCAGGAGGTTGCCGAACGCATCGCGGCGACATTGCGTGAAAAGGGGGCTGCGGTCGATCTGCAACCAACCAAACAGGTGCGATCACTCGACAAGTATAGCGCAGTGGTGCTGGGCGCGCCACTCTATATGTTCCATTGGCACAAGGACGCGCTCAATTTTCTTTCGCGGCATCGCACGGTACTCGCGCAAAAACCCCTTGCGATTTTTGCGCTGGGTCCACTCAACAATGTGGAGAAAGAATTTCAAGAGGCACGTGCCATGCTCGATAAAGAACTGGCGAAATTCCCCTGGCTGGCACCGGTGGCGATCGAGATTGTTGGCGGCAAGCTGGAACCTGCCAAATTCCGCTTTCCCCACAACCTCATCCCCGTCATGAGGAAGATGCCTGCCAGTGACATCCGCGACTGGGCGGCAATTCGGGATTGGGCAAACAACCTGCCGACATACTTGCAACAACAGTCCATTCCGGAGATATGAAAATCCACAGTTTCAATATCCCTCGCGCGGGATGTCTCTTCGCGCGATTGTATTAGGACTTGAGAAAACCAGGAGGCACGCATGCAAGCTCTAGTCGTTTACGATTCGGTCTATGGAAATACGGAGCGAGTCGCTCACGCGATCGGCAATATCCTGGCCGCCCGGAATGAAATCCGTGTGCGTCGCGTCGGCGACGTCCACTCAACCGACCTGGCGAATCTAAACCTGCTCATTGTCGGTTCTCCAACCCAGCAATTTCGCGCAACGCCGGCGATCAAAAAGTTCATCGGCGGCATTCGCAAAGGTGAATTGAAAAATGTCCAGGTCGCCGCATTTGATACGCGATTAGGGATGGAGGACATGCCATCGCGCATTTTGCCGCCTTTCGTCAAGATATTTGGCTATGCGGCAAAACCGATTTCCGATAGCCTCGTGAACAAAGGTGGAAAACTCGTTACGCCGCCCGAAGGGTTTCTCGTTAAGGGAATGGAAGGTCCATTGAAAGAAGGCGAGCTGGAACGCGCGGCGACGTGGGCGGAACACCTTTTGTCTGCCGCGTAAGGATGGGGTTTTCAGCCAACCCAACCAGCCGCGACGCCGGCGGAGCAATAAACATTGCATAGACGAGTAGGGATGCAAAGGACTTTACATCCCCACTCTTTTATGTTACAATGGGATTGTACCCTCATTCCTCCGTCATTCCGCCACTTTTTGTTGCCGCCCCGAGGTATTTAAACGCCATGGATGAAACGGCTACACTTGAAAGTCGGATCAAGGCAGCATTGCCAGGGATCAGCCGGTCGAACCAAAAGCTCGCGCGGTTTGTCTTGGAGAATGGTCTCTTTGTGGCCTTTGCATCAGCAACCGAACTCGGCGACAAGACCGCTGTAAGCGCTGCAACGGTCGTTCGCTTTTGCCAGATGCTCGGATACGAGGGCTATCCCGAACTCCAAAAAGCGGTGCGCGAAACATTACCCACCTACGTCAACAAGGTCCAGCGCATGGGACAGGGTTACAATCTAGACAAAAGCCAAGTCATCCAGCGTGTCTTTGAGCTCGATAGCGAAAACCTCACGTTAACACGCGAGTTGTTGAATCACGAGCGATTTTGGGCAGCCATGGCCGCGCTGGGCAAGTCAAGCGATATTCTGGTGGTCGGCGGTGGATTATCCGCGGGACCGGCGCTGTATATGGCGCATTCGCTCAAGGCACTAGGCTTCGACGCGCGTTTGATCCTGGAAGGCGGTATCCCGCTCGCTTTGGAACTCGTGAGGCTAAAGCCGACCAGCGTGTTCATTGGCATTAGCGTCTGGCGCTATGTTGCTGAAACCGTTAATGCGCTTGAGCAAGCGAAAAATCGCGGCGCGACCCGGATCGCGATCACCGACAGTATAGTATCTCCGATTGCCCAGGGTGCCGACTATGCGTTCCAGATCGGCACCGAGGGCGCCGCGCATGCTCTCTCGCTGACGAGCGCTCTGTCACTTGTCAACGCGTTCATCGCCGCGCTGTCGCTTGAATATCCCGAGCAGACCGCCAGCGCCTTACAAGAAGTAGATAGGGCTTATCGCGCAGGCAAGTTGCTAGCGACCGAATAACCGAATTCTTTAGCTGACTTTGAGCTTGCTCGGGTTCAACGTGAGGCACATACATCTTCTGTGGAGTAGACTCGGATAGGAGAAGGATGAGCACCTCTTCAGACTCCCCGCAAAAGAAACGCCGTGTGATGGTCGGCGCCATCGGAAAATGCGTCCATAATCTGGGCGTCGAAGGCTTTGCCGATTGGATGCAAGATCAGGGGTTGGGCTATGTGTCCGTCAAGCTCGGTCCCGCCGTCCCGATTCCCGAAGTCATCAACAAGATTCGCGAAGCGCGCCCCGAAGTAGTGGGTGTCTCGATGCGCCTAGGCGACCTGCACGTGGACAAGCTGATCACCGAATTTGTAGAAACGGCCACACGCTATGGACTGCACCCGAAAGAGTCCGGCATTCGCTATTCTTTTGGCGGTTTGCGTCCTGCCGCGAATCTCGTCCGCACGATGACGGGCGTACCCATGGAACCTGATCCGTTTACGCCACCGGAAGAGCGCCATTACGACCTGGAGAAAGTTAGCCAGGAGTACATGGACAAGCCCGAGTTCTATCACTTTTTCGAAGTGATCGCCGATGATTACGTCACGATGGAAGAATTGGAACGCTTCGCCAAACAGCAGGCAGTTCAGGTGGAGGAGACCACGGTCGAGTGGTCGGACTATTTGGTGGAACGGATCCAGCAGGTACGCGAGCGCGAGAATCGCCCGATCATTCGCGCCCATATCGGCATTGCGGCGCCAACTATCGAGCCGACGATCGCCGGGATCGAGAAACTGGCCGACGCAGGTGCGCTCGAGATCGTTTCGCTCGCTCCGGATCAGACCTCCCAAGAGATGCTGGCGAAATTCATTCGCGGTGAAGAAGACCCGGACAAGTATCTCGCGGGACAGGGCGGCGCGCCGATTCGGACGATCGAAGACCTAAAGCGGCTCAAGGCCGCAACCCGGCGCGGCAACTTTCCCATGACCCGCATCTACAGCGGCACCGACGAACTGCTCGAGCTGGCCAAGCTGTGGCAAGAACACCTCAATGCCTGTTTCCCGGCGGTGCCGATTTTCTTTTACAACCGCATGGACGGTCGCGGCCCGATATCGATTCACGATTCCTTCCGCGAACACTATGATGTGATTAAGTATTGGGCAAGCGTCGGCAAGCCGTGCGAGATCAATGATCCGCACCAGTGGGGCTTACGCTATGCCAGCGACGACATGCAGGTGACCGACCACGTCCTGGTCGGCTTGATGGCATTGAAACTTGGCATCAAGCATTATGTGATGCAGATGATGTTCGAACTGCCGCCGGAGATTTCCGCGCTGGACGATCTGGCGAAAATGAAAGCGTCGTATGAATTGATCGAGCCGCTGGCGCGCCACTTTGATTTCAAGATCATCAAGCAGACGCGCTCCGGCTTGCCGAGTTTTCCGCCCGATTTGCATCAGGCCAAGGGCCATCTGGCGTTTGGCATTTACACGCAGTTGTACCTGGAGCCGGACATCCTGCACGTGGTCACGCATTCCGAAGCGCATCACGAAGCCAAAGCCGAAGACATTATCGAGGCATGCCAGATTACCAAGCAGGTGTGCTGGGATTTCGCCAAGGGGCACGTGCCCGATATCTGGGCAGACCCCTGGGTCCGCACGCGCATCGCCGAATTGAAACGGAACGCCATGTACAATGTCCTCCACGGAGCGCTCCTAGGTGGCTATGAAGGGCCGGTCACCATTGCGAACTTTGCCGACTGGGCCAAAGATTCCGCCGAAGACGCCGAACACAACTTTGAGAAAATGCTCCTTTCGTTTGCGAACGAGGACCATTATTCGACGGCCACGTGCGGCCTGATCAGTCCCGACGCACTTGAACTCGGGATGATAATCGGGCTCTACCAGGCGCCGCATCTCACCGTCGCCGACAAAAAGTACGAAATGATCGGCAGGTGCCGGATTAAAGTAGTCGACGGGACGTGCCGTACCGTTTCCTGGGACGGAATTCCAATCAAGGACGAATTCCAACGCGTGGACCTTGTGCGTCAGCGCTTCCCGTGGTACTTTGATAAGACGGTCTCGGTCGCCGCCGACGAAAACTTTATCACTGAAACTGAAGCGCTGGAAGAAGAGGCGGATCAAGAAGTCACTATTCGGGGCAAGAGTATCGCGCAGCTCAAGTTGCAAACCAAAGAGGCTCTGGTGGTGGACTTTGGCTCGACCTACACCAAGGTCGGTCTCTTCGACGCCAAGAATGAAAAGTTTTCTCTGCGCTATGTCCCGACCACGGTCAACGATATTCGCATCGGGCTTGCCGATGGCTTGGGTGTGCTTTCGGCTTGTCGCGAACGCGGGGACTGGAAACCGCTCGACGAGGCGATGAGCCGGTTTGACGTCCGCCTGCCGTGCTCGAGTGCCAAAGGCGGCCTTAAAATGGTCACCGTCTCCCTGACTGATGCCGAATCCGGTTTTGCCGCCGATCTCGCCGCGTTGACGGCAGGCGCGAAACTCCTCGCCAGCTATGCAGGCAAACTCGCGCCCGAACAGGTGCGCGCCATCTACGCAGACGATCAGCCCGAGATCATCCTGATGGCGGGCGGCACTGACGACGGCGGGGATTCAGAGACGCAACTGCACAATGCCCGCCTCCTCGCGGAAAATGCCCGCCTTGCTACGTATGCGCAGTATGGCGTCCCGGTCATTTACGCCGGCAATAATGACGTGCGCGAACAGATTGAAAATATCTTTCGCGCCAACAAGGTCGACATCCGTGTGACGGCGAACGTGATGCCTGAAGTGAATCGGTATCAGATCGAGGTCGTCAACGAGACGATCCGTGATCTGTTCCAGACGGTCATCATTCGCGGCAAAGGGTTCGACGTGGTCGAAGAATACATGGATGCGCCGTTCATCCCGACCCCCCGCGCGGCCTTCCGCGGCATCAACCTGCTCGCCCGCGGGCACGGTGGCGAGGAGGGTCTCGGCAACCTCCTCGCGCTCGATATCGGCGGTGCGACAACCGACTTTTTCTCGAACGTTCACGATAATCCGCTTTACGTGTACGAAGGTCCCGACAACAGCAAGCGCGTCAAGCGTACAATCCTCAAAACGCCGAACACGCCGCTCGCCTACCGCCGTGTGGAAGGCAAATACGGCCTCAGCTACAACGCGGTGAACCTCAAGGAGCTGGAACGCTTTAAGAACGGCGCCATGCAGCGGGAGCTGAGCTTGTTCCTCTCCCAGCGATTTCCCACAGACTTTGGTCAGAGTGAGGACCAATTCGGCGAATTTGTTTCCGACCGGAACAGTCATGCGCAGGTGGACTTGGACCGCTATCTCTCCTGGATTACGGCACATCCGCATTCCGTTCCGCCAACCGCCCTGGAAAACACGGCACGTTCCTGGCTCGCGCGCGAGATCCTCGCGACGGCGACCCGCAAGCACGTGGGGTATGTGGACGAAACCGAGACGTATTTCCTGCAGCATGGCGTTAACTTTATGAATCAGCCAGCGACTGTCCTGATAATCGGCGGCACCGTGTATCACAAGTGCCAGGAAAAGGCGCCGGGCTATCTCGACGATCTGGCTCTCATCGCACGCGGCGTCCTTTATGATCCCTCCGAGCCGCATGTTCTGCGCCCACGCGGCCCTGTGCTCCTCGACGCACAGTACCTGGTCAGCATTCTCGGTGGACTGTACGGACGTGTGGATCCCGGGCAGGCGCTGCGAGTGATGAAGCGCGAACTCTTGCCTCTGACACTCTAGTTGCTCAACTACACCGGTTCCTCAGAGTTCCTCCGAGTTCCCGTGATATAGGAACCGGCGGAACTTGGGGGAACTTGAGAGGGACAATATGCTGCCCCGTATCGCAGTCCTCGGTGCCGGTAATGGAGCGCACGCTTTCGCAGGCGATTTGGCGCTGAGGGGCTATCCCGTGCGCCTCTACAGCAAATTCGCAAACGAAATCGCGGGATTGCAGGCCGCGGGGGGGGTCACGTGTGAAGGAGCCGTCGCGGGGTTTGGCGCGCTGGAACTCGCCTCATCCGATATCGCGCCGGTAGTCGCTGATGCCGATTTCATTTTCGTGGTGGTCCCTGCGACCGTCCACGCGTTCATAGCGGAAGCTTGTGCCCCGTACCTGCGAGACGGTCAGGTCATTGTCCTCAACCCGGGACGCACGGGCGGCGCGCTGGAATTTCGCCACGTCCTCGCTCGTTCGAGCACCCAGGTACGCGTCCTGGTCGCCGAAACACAAACCCTCCTCTATACCTGTCGCCTCTCCGGTGCCGCGCGCGTCCGCATTTCGAGCGTCAAGCATCAAGTGACCCTTGCCGCCTTTCCCGCCCACGATACCCCTGCTGTCCTTGCGCGATTAGACTCTCTGTATCCCCAGTTCGTTCCCGCCGCCAGTGTTCTGGAAACGGGGCTGGACAATATCGGCGCCATGTTTCACCCAGCGACGACCATTCTTAGCACGGGACGCATCGAGTCGGGTGTGCCGTTCGAGTTCTATTGCGAAATGACGCCGAGTATCGCACACTATATTGAGGTCATGGATGCCGAGCGGCTGGCTGTCGCTCACGCGTTCGGCGTCAAGGTGCAGTCGGCTTGCGAGTGGCTCGCGAGCAGCTACGATGGCATCGCCGGAGATACGCTGCATGATCGAATCTGCAGTAATGCGGCGTATCGCGGGATAGCCGCGCCCCGGACGCTTGACACGCGCTATATCTGGGAGGACGTTCCTACGGGGCTGGTGCCGATGGTCGCGTTGGGTCGCGTCGCCGGCGTGGGAATGCCCGCATGTGCCGGTCTCGTCGATGTGGCGTGTGCTCTACACGGGCAGGATTATTGGGAGTCCGGCAGAAGTGCTCGTCGCCTGGCCATCGATGGATTGAGCCTCGCCCAGGTCAAGGCGATAGTAAACGAATAGACCTCAAAGCAAGGATAGATTGCGCAGAAAGGAGGGATGCCGCCAAGTATGAACAGCACGTCCGCTCGCTGTCTGGGTCGTTTATCAATGCGAAGGAGGACACTCATGAACCGGGTTCGTAGTTTTCGAGCCGGCATGCTGGTAGCAACCGGATTGCTCGTGCTTGCCGCCTGCGCCGCGCCACCCCCCGCTCCCACCAATGCCCCTGTGATTCAGACGGTGATCGTTCAACAAACGGTCGCCGTCCCACAAACCGTTGCTGTACCGCAGACGGTGGCGGTGCCGCAAACGGTGGCGGTACCTCAAACTGTCGTCATCCCCGCGACGCCTCCGCCATCCCGCGGCACCCTCGTCGTCGCGCTCGCCCGCGCACCCTCCGGGATCGATCCGGCGGATCACAGTAGCCGCGAAGCGGAGACTGTTATTCGGAACATCTATGATGGCTTGGTCACCCGCGACAACACGAGCGGCGTTCACATGGAAATTGCCGAGTCGATCAAGTGGCTGGACAACGTGACTCTGGAGATCAAGTTGCGCAAGGGCGTCAAGTTTCAAGATGGCAGCGAACTGAAAGCAGACGACGTGGTTTACACCATGGAACGTGTGTTCAAGGACAATGCCATCGAGTACCCCCAGCCGCATACGTCACTGCGCAAGGGTTTTCTCGGTCCTTACAAATCCGCTGAAAAGAAAGATGACTATACCGTCGTGACGAACTTTACCGCGCCGTGGCCGGCTGCAATGCAGCTGCTGGTCCACACGCAGATGGTGTCGAAAGCCTACGTTACCAAAGTCGGTACGAAAGGCCTGATTGAAAAGCCCCTGGGCACAGGACCCTTCAAGTTCGTTTCTGCCAGCACCGGGTTCGAAGAAGTCGTGCTCGAGCGCTATGATGATTATTACGGCGGCGCGCTTGATCTCACGCCGGTCGGCAAAGCGTGTGTGTCCCGGGCCGTCTTCCGCGTGATTCCCGAGAATTCCACCCGGGTCGCGGCCCTGCTCGCGGGCGAAGTGGACATTATCACCGAGGTACCCGCCGAATTGGTTCCGACACTACAAAAAGTGCCCGGCGTTCAGGTCAAGACTGTCGCGGGCACGCGCCCGATCTGGATGGAAATGAACGTCAAGCAAGCTCCTTTCGATGACCCGAAAGTACGACAGGCGCTCAACTATGCCGTCGACAAGGATCTGATCATCAAGAAAGTGTATAATGGTCTGGCCAAACCACTCGCCGGGGCATTGATGCCGACGAACAACTTTGCCGATCCCAGCTTGAAACCCTACGCGTACGACAAGACCAAAGCGCTCTCCCTCCTGAAGGAAGCAGGCTGGACCCCGGATGCGAGTGGCATGTTGGTCAAGGGCGGCAAGCCGTTCTCGTTCGTCATCGACACGATTGACGCGACGCGTCCTCTCGCGGAGGCAGTTGGGTCCATGCTGCGGGACGTCGGTATGGATGCCAGTGTGCGCGTCTGGGAGTACAACGTGATTCGTCCGAAACTGCTCGCCGGCGAACGTCAGGCCTATGTCGGCGACTGGGGCGATTCGGCGTTCGATCCCGTCGGGCACATGGAAGCCAAATGGTACAGCTACACCGCCGGCTCGACCTACGGGCGCGGTAACTTCTCCGGTTACTCGAATACGACCGTAGATCAGCTGATCAAGAGCGGCGAAACGGAGATCGACGTTGCGAAACGGCATACCATCTACAACCAGGCACAGCAGTTGATCTACAACGAAGCCCCTGCGGTGTTCCTGGTTTTGCCGGAAGCGATTGAAGCCGCGGCCGCGCGTGTTCAGAACTGGGCACCCGCCTCAGATAGTCGCGAAAACTTGCACAATGTCTGCTTGAAATAGGATAACTCTGGTGGGGCAAGGGCATTTCTATTGCCCCACCAGAGCGTCAATTATGAAAGCGATCAAAGTATTCGAGCGCGTGCTGTCGACGATTCCGATCATGCTCGGGGTAGCCATCATCGTCTTTTTCTTCATTCGCCTCACGCCCGGCGATCCCGTCGATATCATGCTGGGGCGGAGCGGAATGGCGAGCGCGCGCGAACTGGACCAGTTGCGCCACCAGTTCCACCTGGACGAGCCGCTCCAGATCCAGCTGGGTTACTTTCTCAGCGATCTCGCGCGAGGCAATCTTGGGTTTTCCTACATCCGGAACAAGCCCGTCATCGACCTCCTCGCCGAGCGCCTGCCTGCCACCATCGAATTGACCCTTGGGTCACTCCTGATCAGCCTGTTGATCGCGCTGCCCATCGGGATCCTATCTGCGGTGCGGCAGAACTCGCTCCTTGATCGCCTGAGCATGGCCGGGGCCTTCCTCGGAATTTCCATGCCCGGTTTTTGGTTGGGCATCATATTGATCCTCTTCTTCGCCGTCCAGATGCGGTGGCTGCCAGCCCAGGCCCGCTTGAGTACGGATATCCAGCTGCAGCAGATCACAGGTCTCTATGTTCTGGATAGCCTGTTGTCAGGCAATGGGCCTGCGTTGGTTGACAGCCTAAAGCATTTGCTTCTTCCCTCCATTACCCTCGGCGCCGGTGTCGCCGCGATCATCGCCCGCGTGCTTCGTTCGAGCATGCTTGAAGTTCTGCGGAGCGATTACACCAAACTCGCGCGCGCCAAAGGTGCGACGGAGTGGAATGTCGTCATGAAACATGCCCTGCGCAATGCACTGATTCCAACGGTGACCGTCGTCGGGCTGCAGGTCGGCGTATTGCTCGGCGGCAATATGATCGTGGAAACGGTCTTTAGTTGGCCCGGCCTTGGCCGCTTGGTTGTGGACGCCATCTTTAACCGTGATTTCCCGCTCATCCAAGGCGCAGTCATGATCTATGCAGTTACGTTCGTTCTCGCGAATCTCGTCGTCGACGTCATGTATACTTATCTGAACCCCAAGATCACGCTCTGACCGCTTGCTGAGGAGTCAGTATGGCCACGCAAACACCCGCCGCCGTCAGCCCCGGCTGGGATTATGACTGGCGCATTCGCCTGCGCTTGTGGCAGCGCGGTCTGGCAGAGCTGTGGTACGAACTCCGGCAGCGCCCATTTGTGTTGCTCGGGGGCATCGTCGTGCTGATCTATATTGTGGCGGCGGTCTTCGCCGATCAGATCACGATCCACAGTCCCGTGCGTGGGAGCCTGCTATTGCGCTTCGATCCACCAGCATGGGATGCAGGCGGCAGTTGGTCGTACCCTCTGGGCGCCGATGAGCAAGGGCGCGATCTCTTGACCCGGATCATCTTCGGCACGCGGGTTTCGTTGGCGGTTGGCCTGCTGAGCATTGCGGCATCCGTCGTTGTCGGTACGGCGCTCGGCGCCATCGCGGGATACTATCGAGGTTGGGTGGACGAGATCCTCTCGCGTTTTGCTGATCTCTTGCTGGCTTTTCCTTTCCTGATTTTCGCCATCGGGGTGATGGCCTTTCTCGGTCCCGGTTTCGGCAACCTCGTGATGGCGCTCGCCTTCAAGGGCTGGGTGGAGTTCTTCCGCCTAGTGCGCGGCGAGGTGCTGGGCGAACGAACCAAAGAATATGTAGACGGCGCACGTGTCGCCGGGCAAAACAACCTACAGATCATCGTATCCGAGATTTTGCCGAATGTGATCCAGTCCGTCTTTGTGCTGGGCACGTTGCGCCTGGGCTATATGATCATTACTGAGGCGAGCCTCAGTTTTCTCGGGCTCGGCATTCAGCCTCCCACTCCCGCTTGGGGTTCGATGATTTCAAGCGGACGCGACTATTTACTCAACGCTTGGTGGGTGTCGACGTTCCCCGGTCTGGCCATTCTGATTCTCGTGATGAGCATCAACGTGTTCGGGGAAGGCCTGCGAGATATCCTGGACCCGCGCTTGAAAGTAGAATGAAAGATGCCGGATTCTCCTTTGCTCGAATTGGATAACCTGGTGACTGTCTTTCCGACACGCCGAGGGCTCGTCCAGGCGGTGGCCGGGGTCAGTTTGACCGTGCGCGCGGGCGAAATCCTGGGTGTGGTCGGTGAGTCGGGCTGCGGCAAGAGCGTCACCTTGCTTTCAATTCTGCGCTTGATTTCGTCGCCGGGGCGCATCGCGGGCGGGCGGTTGGTATTTCAGGGGACTGATCTCCTCAGCCTGTCGGAAGGAGCCATGCGGCGCATTCGCGGCAAAGAAATCGCCATGGTTTTTCAGGACCCGCAGAGCACGCTGAATCCGTCCTTTACCGTTGGCGACCAGATCGGCGAATCGCTGCGCATTCACCATATCGTTGCGCCGCCGCGCGGACTGCCCTGGGCGAGGACTGGTGAAGAAAAAGAGCGCGTGCTGCGCCTCATGTCTGAGGTGGGCATCTCGGCTCCGGCCGACCGCTACCACGAGTATCCGCACGAGTTTAGCGGCGGCATGCAGCAGCGCGCCCTTGTCGCCATCGCGCTGGCGTGCGAGCCCAAGATCTTGCTTGCCGACGAGCCGACGACCTCACTCGACGTCACCATCCAGGCGCAGATCATCGACCTGCTGCACCGCATCAACCAGGAGCATGGCACCGCCATCATCCTCGTCACGCACAATCTCGATCTCGCCGCCGAATTTTGCCAGCGCATTGCCGTGATGTACGCCGGACGGATCGTCGAAACGGGGACCACCGAGGAGGTGATCGAATCACCGCAGCACCCCTATACACGCGGGCTGTTGAAATGCATCCCGCGCATCTCTCTCGAGCGAACGCGCATCGAACCGATTCCCGGTAACGTGCCCGACCTGGCGAACGTCGCGCCCGGCTGCGCGTTCGCCGACCGCTGTTCTGACGCGAGGCTCGTTTGCCGGCAAGCCGCCGTGCCCTTCTTCCGCCGTTCGCCCGGGCAATTGGTGCGCTGTCTTGCGCAGTGTGATTATCGCAGTTCCCCGGACTGGTCATGGTCTCAAACGGTGGATGCCGCATGACACGACAAAATGACGTTCCGCTGGTTCAGGCAATCGACATCAAAAAGCACTTTATCATGCATCCGAGTTTCTTGGCGCGCTGGATAGCCCATGCCCCCGATCGAGTCGTGAGTGCAGTGGATGGCGTGAGTCTCTGCATTCCGGAAGGCGATACGGTCGGTCTGGTCGGCGAGAGCGGCTGTG
Organism: Acidobacteriota bacterium; assembly: GCA_050257995.1. GTDB lineage: Bacteria > Chloroflexota > Anaerolineae > UBA4142 > UBA4142 > JBLMXX01. The sequence goes on from JBLMXX010000004.1 coordinate 13,074, forward strand.
GCAAGACCACGTTCGGCCGCGTGATCAGCCAGCTCTACCAGCCGACCTCGGGCGAAATCTTGTTTCGGGGAAAACCGTTGCGCGCAGGGCATTTGGCATCGGAGGAAAACGGTGGAGGGGCGGGCGAACGTCTCGGGTTCTATCGCGTCGCGCAGGTGATTTTCCAAAATCCCTATTCATCGCTCAACCCGCGCAAGACGATCCGCGAGATCATCGCGGTGCCTCTGCGCAATCGGGGCGTCAAGGACAGCCGCGAGCGCGAACAGGCTATCGTCGCCTTGCTTCATCGCGTGGGAATGCATCAGCGGCACCTAGATCAGTATCCTCACCAGTTCTCGGGGGGACAGCGCCAGCGGATCGGCATTGCCCGCGCGCTCGCGATGCAGCCGCAATTCATCGTCGCCGACGAACCGGTCTCGTCGCTCGATGTTTCGATCCAGGCGCAGGTAATCAACCTGCTTGAGGAATTGCAAGCGGAGTTTCACCTGACCTACCTCTTCATCGCCCACGACTTGAGCCTGATTCATCACATCAGCGACCGCGTCGCGGTGATGTATCTGGGGCGCATCGTCGAAGAAGGTCCCACGAACGATCTCTACCAGGAGCCCCTGCACCCATACACGCAGGCGCTGCTGGCCGCGATTCCTTCCCTGGACAAGTCCGCAAGGCGGCAGCGCATCCTATTGCAGGGAAGCGTCCCCAGCCCCATCAATCCGCCTGGGGGTTGCCGTTTTCATCCCCGGTGCTTTGCACGTGTCGGCGCAATTTGCGACAATGAGCAGCCGCCCTTTTTCGAGGTCGGACGGCAGCGCGTAGCATGCTGGAAATATAAATGAGAGTATTGTCTCTGCAGGGCAACCATTACCAGATGGGTTTGCAGCATGGCAAGCAAGTTCGGGATATCCGCCCGCTGATTCTCAGCTCGATCGACACTCGACTGCACGGACTCCGACGGACGGGTGGATTTGATACGGCGGCGATGCAAGAGGTCCGCCGCGTCTGGAGCGAACAGGCTCGCTCCACTCTGGCGATGTTGGAGGGGATTGGGGAAGCGCTCGACATCCCACTGGAGCGCCTGTTTCAATATGCGATCGCGTCATACCTGGAAGACCTTTTGCTGTCCCGCACTCTGGAGGATGGCTGTACGGTCTGGGCGGCCGCGGGACGGGCCACGCAGGATGGCACACCCCTCCTCTCCAAAAATCGCGACTATTTTGATGCACATATCCCTATGCGCACGATCGTCTATGCGGCGCCGCATCCCGGCTACCGCTGCCTCTATATCACAAGCGCAGGCAGCCCTGGAGTCTTTAGTTCGGGAATGAACGAGAAAGGACTCGTGCTGGCCGATACGCATGTCGCTTCCCGAGATATCGGCCCCGGCCTCGCGCGCTTTACACTGATGACGGATCTACTGGAACAACACGCCCATGTGCGCGAGGCCGTGTCGCATCTGCGGAGCGTCACCTGCATGGGCGCGGGCAACCTAGTCCTGTTGGATGCTCAAGGCGACATGGCAGTATTTGAAAACGGTTTCACGCGCTCCGGCCTCATTACGGCAACGGATGATTATTTAGTCGCCACGAACCATTTCGTCAGCGAAGAACTAGCTAACGCGAACATGCTTCCACCCGGCTCTTCCCCCGCCTATGACAACACACGTGGCCGTCATGCCACTGCACAATCCCTGATCAAGCAAGCGCGCGGCACCTTGGACGTCAAGCAGGCAAAGGAGATCGCGTCCTATCACGGCAGTACGGCTCTCTGCCGCCACCGGCCGCAGAACGAGTCCGATTCGATATCGGCGGCTATCTATCTTCCTGTGGAACGGCAGCTGCTTTTCTGCAACGGCTGGCCGTGCCAGGGCAGTTACGAGACTTATCGGTTGTAGTATGGATGTGGATCGATTGCTGCTGGCGATTGTCCAGCGCGAAGATGCGGACGCGACCATCGCGGCGCTCAACCAAGCAAGCTTGTCGGTCACGGTAATTGCCAGCCTGGGCGGCTTTTTGGCCGCAAGTAACGTCACGCTGCTCATCGGCCTGCAAGCCGGCAATGTTGAAAAGGCGATGGACGTGTTCAAAACCCACGGTCACCACCGCGCTGTCCACGCACGCCGAGATGCCAATGTGAGCGGTGCGACGATTTTCGTATTCCCCGTCCTGTACGGTGTCCGCTTGTCCGCGGCACCACCCACCCCGATTCCTCCATTCAATGCCGCGGATCTAGGTACTATGAAGTTGATCCTCGCCATTGTCTCGCCGCAACAATCGGACCAACTATTGAAAACGCTGACCGATTGGAGCTATCGCGGCACACTGATGAGTACGACGGGCGGTTTCTTGCATCGCAAGAATGCAACTATACTGGTTGGCGCCAGAGCGGAACGTGTCGAATCTATCGTCGACCAGATTGGTCAGGCCTGCATGCAGGATCCGCGCGGAGATGCGGCGACGGTCTTTGTATTGGACTGTGCCCAGTACGAACGAATGTAGCCAGCCACACCGGTTGTTCTCGCGTCCCGCCGACCGGAGTCTCGTCGCGTACAAGGAATGGATCCGCGGGATGTACGAGGCGCTTATGACTCAGGCGAGTCTGCCGGTGGAGGAAGATGACATGACCAAAGAGGAGTGGGTTAGTAGTTGGAAGAACTTTTGGAAGGGAGCTGAGAAGGAAACTAGGCAGGAGTAGGGCGATGCCTTGCTCGCCCGAATAGTGCCTGCCCGCCGGGCTTGTGCTACAATCACGCCATTCGGAGAAAGCAGAAGCGTAAGGAGGTTCTCAGCCCAAACACGCTGAATATTGACAAGATGGGATGGCCGTGCTATAATTAGTGCATTAGTGCACTAATCGCCCTTCGACGGAGAGTGGGCATGCCTCCTCCTCGTTTTTCCCCTTACTATCGCTGGCTGGAAGAAACCCTGCGCGAGGACATCGAGCAGGGTGTCTACAAGCCCGGCGATGCTCTGCCGACCGAACACCAACTGATGCGCGATTACAACCTGAGCATCACGACGGTGCGCCGGGCGGTGCACGACCTCGTCCGCGAAGGGTGGATTTACCGCCAGGCCGGCAAAGGCACGTTCGTCAAACGCAATAAACTGGAAGAACACCTCGCACGGCTCACTTCTTTTGCCGAAGAGATGAAAAGCCGCGATATCACCCCGCAATTCAAACTTGTTTCCGCCAAAGAATCCGTTCTGCCCCCCGAAATCATGCGTGCGCTCAAATTGCCCTCCAAGCAAAAAGCATACCTGGTCGAACGGGTGCAGCTCGCGAACAGCGAACCGATTGCCGTCGCGCGCGGCTATTGGATTCCCGAAATCGGGGAGCAGTTCGCGCAGAGCGATCTCGATCGCATCTCGTTATACGAGTTTGTCGAGCAGCAGTTGCATATTCCGCTCGTCGAAGCGGATGAATCGATCAGCGCGTCCGTCGCCGATGCGGACACCGCACGCAAACTCGAAATACCACGTCACGCACCGCTCCTCGTTCGCCGTCGTCTTACCTATACGACAGAGATGCGTCCCATCGAATTCACGACGACCTATTACCGCGCCGATCGATACGAGTACAAGATTCGCCTGGCACGTCAGGGTGTCTAAATACAAACCCCCACTTTTGGATAGTCCGATCCGCGCAAAGGAGGTGAATTCACTCGACGCAGGTATTCAAGACAAATCCAACCATCCCATCCATTCAAGATTCGGAGGAGACGAACCCATGAAAAAGCTAGTCCTTCTGATCGCCCTGGCGGCACTCGCCGTGACGGTCCTGACGGCTTGCGCCGCGCCGACCGCGGCCCCGACGCCGGTTCCGCCAACCACGGCGCCCACCGCCGCCCCGGCCGCCGTGGCGCCGACCGCGGTCCCGCCCGCCGTGGCGCCAACCGCAGTCCCACCCACATCGGCGCCGGCGGCGGTTCAACCCACCACCGCACCGACGGTGGCCCCGGCCGCGCAAGCGGTTGAGCTGCGCATGATGTGGTACAACGACGGCAGTGAAGGCGAAGTGATGCGCGCGATCCTGGATAAATTCCAGGCGGCGAATCCCAACATCAAGGTCAAGATGGACACCATCGCGTATGCCGATCTTGACAAGATCCTGCAACCGCAAGTTGAATCCGGCACGCCGCCCGATCTCGCGCGTGTCACGAACCTTGCCCGCTATCAAGGCTATTTCCTCGATCTGCGCCCTAACCTGACCAATGCTGCCGCGTGGGAAGCCAACTGGTCGCCCGCGTTCCTCGGCGCGCTCCGCAAACCCGATGACAAGACCGGCCTATACGGATTCCCGACCCAGTTCACCGTAAGCGGCCCGTTCATCAATCGCACGCTGTTCAATCAAGCCGGTGTCGCCGTGCCGAGCGACAAGAACGAAAAGGTGACCTGGCAAGAATGGGTCGACGCCGCGAAAAAAGTGGCAAGCGCCACCAAAACGCCGTACGCCGTCGCGATCGACCGCAGCGGTCACCGCTTGTGGGGACCGTCTCTCAGCATGTGCGCGCACTATGTGGACGGTTTGAACGAAACCAAGTTCACCATTGACTCTCCCGGTTTCCGCACGGCCGCCAATATGCTGATCGGCTGGCACAAAGACAAGATCACGCCCCTCGAAGTCTGGGCGGGCGGCGGCGGTGGTTACGCTGCGGGCAACGACTTTTTCGTCAACGGTCAACTCGTGTTCTACTTTTCGGGCAACTGGCAAATCAGTCAGTTCGACAAATTGATCGGCAACAAGTTTGAATGGGATGCCGTGCCAAATCCGTACGGCGACTGCGGTTCGACCGGTATGCCGGGCGGCGCGGCGCTCGTCACATTCAAAGCCACCAAGTATCCCAAGGAAGTTGCCAAGCTCGTCGAATACCTCACCGGCGACGATGTGTTGGCAGAATTTTCCGCCAAATCGCTCTTCCTCCCCGGCTCCTTGAGCCTGTCGAAGAAGGGCATCACGTATCCGAGCGCGAACAAGCAGCTGAACACCTTCCTCAAAGAAGTGGGCAAACTGACGCCCGAATCGTACTATCTGCAATTCAACGCGCTGGGACAAACGCTCAATCCGGAAATGCGCGACCGCCTGAGCCAGGTGATCACCGGCGAAATCACGTTGGACGAAGCCATCCAGAGAATTCAAAAAAAGATGGACGACGCCGCCGCGGCGGTCAAAAAGTAAGTTCGTGCAGGGCAGTTTCCGCCGGGCTATCGCGAATCGATAGCCCGGCACTCCACTGCTCCGGAGGCGCGCGATGTCATCCACCTATCCGAAAGCATCCCGGCAATCTCAACTCTCAGGCGATCTCTTGCTGCGGCCATTTTTCTGGGCGATGTCTTTGCTGGATTACGTTCTCGCTCCGCTCCAAAGATTGATCGGGTACAAACGCATGGCGTACTTTTTCGTCCTGCCCAATTTGCTCATCTTTGGCATTTTTATTCTTGTTCCGATGTTGTTGAATTTTTACTATGGCTTTACCGGCGGCGACTCGATTCTTTTGGAAAATCGACCGCTCGTCGGTACCGCCAATTTCGAAAAAATCTTTAGTTGTCGGGATTTCTTTAGTCCCAATACGTGCAGCGAAGACCTGTTCTGGCGCGGTGTGTGGAACACGGGGACCTTCGTCCTCTTCCAGGTCGTGTTCATCATCCTGTTCTCGCTGGTCACCGCGCTGGCGTTGAATCGCGACGTCAAAGGGCGCGGCTTGTTCCGCGCGATGTTCTTTTATCCCGTGTTGCTGTCGCCGGTCGTGGTCGCGTTGATTTGGAAATGGATTTTGCAATTCCAGAATGGTTTGCTGAATGCCTTTCTCGTTTCGCTCGGACTCGACAAGGTGCCGTGGCTCCTCGACGCCAATTGGGCCCAATTCTGGGTGATCACCGTTAGCGTCTGGGCCCAAATGGGCTTTTTTACGCTGATTTTGTTAGCGGGTCTGCAGGCGATTCCCAAAGAAATGTATGAAGCGGCTTCGATGGACGGCGCGAACAAGTGGCGCACATTTTGGAA
>JBLMXX010000005.1:0-7235 GCA_050257995.1 Acidobacteriota bacterium
GTCAACCTTTTTGTATCTGTTCGGCCTAACTCGGTGCTTGGCTGGGCCGCACCCTCGCCTGCCGGGACTTTACTGCACCGTCAGGTGATAGGTCACGTCCACTCCGAACTCATTCGCATAATAGTGGATGTTATGCTCGCCCGGTGGTAACGGAGCGAGCATTAAATAGACGCCATCGTCTGAACAAGGAGCATAGATCCCCAACAAGCCAAAGAAGCCGGGTTCCGGAATGGTCACACTAAAAATCGGAAGGTCATTGAGGCTCCCCTGGTAAAGGCGATAGGCGGCCAAATCCTTTATAGTCACGCCATCCACTGAAGCACCGTAATCGACCAACGGGTCGATGGCGTTTTTGGCTTGATCGCGTACCATTTGTGCAGTGTCTCCTGGAGACGCGAGAACGAGAGCATTCATAACCGGGAACAGGAGTGCTTTGCCAACCGGAACGGTGCAAGTCCTTTCCACCGCGGGTTGACCAAATGCCCCCGCCAGGAACCAGACAGGCCCGCTTTGCACGTTGCTGCACCCGGTCGGGTCGAGATTTGGATTGGTGTCCGGTGATCGTTCAAGTTGCCACTTCCACCATTTCGCCGCCCACTGCGCGTAGGTCAATCCAAAGGGGTGCGCGTTCGGGGGAAGTACGGTGGGATTGGGGTTGCCCGCGGCCGAGCCTGTCATAGGCGACGCCATCAGCAGAATGCTCACAAGTACTACCGCGAAAAGCGCTGCGACCATGATGCGTTTCATGGGAAACCTCCTTCATCTACCACTTGGTAATGAAACGACCGGTGGGGTGAGTACGGCTTTGATGTTATCAGTAAGCCTCACCTCCTTCCTTTGATGTTGCAACTGCAATGTATCATACTCGCGTTAGTAAAGCGTTAGCCGAGTGGTGCGCGGAAACTTTGACATTTTCAGTCCACCGTCCTATAATATCCGGGAAACATACGACTGATCTCCCAGTGGGTGATGGGTGCCCCTCGCCGCTCTTTTGCCGGCGAGGGGCTTTACTTTCGAGGCCTTGCCATGCCGACACTCGAGATCCAGTTGCTCGCGGATTTTCGGCTCATCCTCGACGGAACGCCTTTGACGGGCGTTAGCTCCTTGCGTCTCCAATCTCTTTTGGCGTATCTCGTCCTCCGCCGCGATGCCCCCCAATCGCGGCAGCGTCTCGCCTTCATGTTTTGGCCCGATTCACTGGAATCCCAGGCCCGCAACAACTTCCGCCAGCTTTTGTTTGAACTACGCCACACTTTGCCCGATGCCGGCAAGTACCTCGATTCCGAAGGTTCGACCCTCCAATGGCGTGCCAGTGCGCCGTTCACGCTCGACGTGGATAACTTGGAAGCGGCGTATGCCGAATCGGAACGCGCTGCGCGGAAGCAGGACCGGACACGCCAGAGAGCTGCCCTGGAGCAGATTGTTGCGCTCTATCGCGGCGACCTGCTCCCCGGCTGCTACGACGATTGGATCGCGCCCGAGCGCGAGCGCCTGCGAGAGAAATTTATCGCGGCGCTGGAATGTTTGGTCGAACTGCTGTATGGCGAACGAGATTATGCGGCGGCGATTAAAGTTGCGCAGGATTTGCTTCGGTACGATCCTGTCCACGAAGCGACGTATCGCCGGCTCATGCATCTATACGCGCTCAAGGGCGACCGTCCCGGCGCGCTCCGCACTTTTCACACCTGCGCGACGGTGCTCCAGCATGAGCTCGCGGTGGCGCCCAGCCGCGAGACGCGCCAGTTGTACGAAGATGTTTTAAAATTTGAGCCCTCGGAAGAGCCACATTCCGCGACATCGGCTCAGGCGCCGCTCGTCGGACGCCTGGCCGAGTGGAAGCGCTTGCAGGCGCTTTGGCTCGCGGCCGCGAGTGGACAAGCACAACTCCTCGCCATAGAAGGCGAAGCCGGGATTGGCAAAACGCGCATCGCGGAGGAATTGCTTGCCTGGGTACGCGGCAGCGGGCATTCCACCGCAGCCGCTCGATGTTATGCGGCGGAGGGCGCCCTGGCATTTGCTCCCGTTACTGCTTGGCTGCGTGCCCGTCCGCTCCCTGCGCTTGAAGATGTGCACCTCGCCGAGGTCGCGCGACTAGTGCCCGAAATCCTCACCAAACGACCCGACCTGCACCCCGCGCCGCTGACAGCCGAATGGCAGCGACAGCATCTGTTTGAAAGCCTCGCCCATGCCCTGATTCGAGGCCCACAACCTCTCCTGCTTTTTCTCGACGACTTGCAGTGGTGCGACTCAGAGTCCCTTGCGTTCCTACGGTTCTTGCTGCGGTTCGATCCTCAAGCGCGTTTATTGGTCGCCACGACGTGGCGCCCCGAAGAGACGATGCATCAGCCCGGACTCGAACCCTTTATCCTGGCGCTGCGCCAGCACGGCCAGTGCACCCCGGTCGAACTCGGCCCCCTGACCGAGCCGGAAACCATTTCGCTTGCCAACGCTGTCCTTGGTCGCCCCATGGACGTGACCCTCGCGCAACGCGTGTTCCAGGAAACCGAAGGCAACCCGCTCTTTATCGTCGAAACGACCCGGGCACTGGCAAGCGGCCAAGGGGCTCTATCTCCGAAGGTTCAAGCGGCGATCGGCGCGCGTCTCGCGCAGCTCTCCCCGGACGCGCGCCGTCTGGCAGACGTGGCAGCGACAATCGGACGTGAGTTCACGGTGGATGTGCTGGCAAAGGCGAGGGATGCCGGTGAGGATGCGCTCGTGCGCGGGCTGGACGAATTGTGGCGCTGCCGCATCGTGCGCGAACGTGACAGCCACTATGATTTTACCCATGGTAAATTGCGTGATATCATCGAATCCCGAGTGAGCGGGGTGCGGTCGCGTTGGTTGCATCAACGCGTGGCCGAAGCGCTCGAATCGGTTCACGCCGGCGACCTGGATGTGGTGAGCGCGCAAATCGCGGCGCATTACGATAAAGCGCGAAAGGGCGATTTGGCGATCCGGTATTACGAGCGTGCGGCGGACGTCGCTCTGCGGCTATACGCCAATGCCGGAGCGGTCGCCCACTACCGCCGTGCGCTGGCGTTGTGTGACGCGACTATATCGCAAGACCACACGGCCCGATTGTGGGAGGAACTGGGAGAGGCACTGCTCGAGGTCGGAGAATATGACGAATGCCGGGAGGCATGCCGGAGGGCATTGACATTGGTTACCCATCCCATCACCTGTGCGCGCCTGCACAAGAGGATCGGCTTCGCATGGCGGGAGCAGAATCACTACCCGCAAGCTGTGGACAACTTCACGGAAGCCGAACGTATTCTGAGTCAGGCTCTCGGACAACCTACCAGCGAGTGGTGGCAGGAGTGGATCGATATCAAAAGCGCGGTTGGGAGTGTCTATTATTGGATGGGATCCATAGAGCAGGACGACCGATTGCGTCAGGCGCTCGAACCCGCTGTGCGGAAATATGGCACGCCCAACCAGCGCGCCGCGTATTATAACCACGTGAGCAATACGGAATTTAGGCGGAATCGCAGTGTGTCAACTCCGGAAACGACCGCGCTGACCAAGGCCGCCTTGTCCGCTTATCAAGAGGCGGGAAATCCGGCCCTAATCGCCATCGCTCACTTTATGGTTGGGTTTCGCGTTTTATGGGGCCGCGATCCCGAAGGCGCGTTGCAGTGGTTGGAGCCGGCGTTGAAAATGATAGTGCAGACCGGTCATACCCAGATGCAGGCACGCTGTCTCACTTACCTGACTGTCGCATACCGGCAGTGTGGAAGAATAAAAGCCGCTCGGGAATATGCGGAGCGCAGCCTGCAAATCGCTACCCTAGCTCACATGCCCGAATACATAGGTACGGCAAAAGCCAACCAGGCGTGGATCGCCTATCGCGCGGAAGATTCGGCTCGAGCGAAGGAATTGGGGAGCGGCGCACTCGAAACGTGGCATCAACTGCCGCCCACCCATGCCAGTCTTCCGTTCCAGTGGCTCGCGCTCATGCCGTTGATCGCGGTGGCGATGGATGAGCAACAACTTGGCGTGGCAGTGGACTATACGCGTGTGTTGCTTGATCCGAAGCTGCAACGGTTGCCCGACGACCTGGCCGCGAGCCTCGAACAGGCTGTCCACGACTGGGATACCAGTGCACAAAAGTCGGCGCACCAACATTTGCAGCAGTCCCTGACGTTGGCGCGACAGTTACGGTATCTATAATCGAGATACAGAGTCCCGTCGAGGCCTGTCGATCTAGACCCGAAGGATTACCTTCGGGTCTAGTTTTTCGGCTAACGTTTTGCTAACGCCCGTGTGATAGAGTGCTCGTAGGAGATCGGGGACAAGCACAACAGTAATCCCATTACGAAGGAGGAAACCATGTTACTCGTCGCAGGTGCTACCGGTTTTCTTGGCGCTGAAATCTGCCGTCGTTTGGTCGCGAATCAGCAGCCTGTCCGCGCCTTGGTGCGAGCCACATCGAGCCCCGAGAAGACCAATGCGCTCAAAGCGCTCGGCGCCGAACTGGTCGTGGGCGACCTGTGCGATCCCGCTTCGCTGAAAGCGGCTTGCCAGGGGATCAGCACCGTGATCAGCACCGTATCGTCCATGCCGTTTTCCTACCAACCCTGTAAAAACGACATCCAGACGGTAGACCTTGACGGAGAGGTCAACTTGATTGCCGCGGCGAAAGCGGCGGGCGTGCAGCATTTCATCTACACGTCGTTCTCGGGCAACCTGGACTTGGATTTCCCGCTGCGGAACGCCAAGCGAACGGTCGAGCAGCACCTGAAGGCAAGTGGAATGACCTACACCATCCTGCGTCCCGGTTATTTCATGGAGGTCTGGCTCACTCCTGCTGTCGGCTTTGATGCCGCGAATGCTAAAGCACAGGTCTACGGCACCGGCGATCAATCGATCAGTTGGATTCCGTTGCAGGATGTGGCGGCGTTCGCCGTGTCATGCGTGAAAAATCCTATCGCCCGAAACTGCACCCTGGAATTGGGCGGTCCGCAGGCCCTCAGTCCACACCAGGTCATCCAAGTCTTTGAGGAGGCGCAGCGCCGCAAGTTTGAAGTGACACACGTCCCACTCGAAGCGCTGCAAGCCCAACTGCAAGGGGCGACCGACCCGATGCAGCAGTCCTTCATCGGCTTGATGCTGTGCTATGCTCAGGGCGACCCCATTGACATGCGCTCGGCGTTGGAAGTGTTTCCCATGTCACTGGTTTCAGTGCAGGATTATGTCCGGCGTGCAAGCCAGAATTAGGGCGGCGTATGTCTGATACGTCTGTCAGGGGGCGTGATCAGTTCTCCTCGCGCCCCCAACTGTTCATGATGCGTGTCTGGCTGGAATCTCTGGGCGATGGCCAGACCGAGTGGCGTGGCAAAGTGCAATGGGTTGCCACCGGTGAAGCGCAATATTTTCGCGATTGGGAAACACTGATCCGGTGTTTGCGAGAGTGGTTATCACGGGCCGAACAACAGCCGTCCACTCGGGAGGAATAGATGAAAAGGATACCCATTCTCAGCGCAATTTTTTTCCCAATTCTCTTCTTCGGCTTTGGCGCGGTGACGGGCTACTCGATTCCAAGTCCCTCAGCCTCGGCGCCGCTGCACTCATCGGGATCCAGCCCGGAGGACGCGCTGGAAATGATTTGCCATTGGGAGTCTTTGCCGCCAAACCGGACGGCCAAGAAGATGCTGTCCGACATCATGGTTGCTTTTGTGTGTCCTACCACATAGATGACCTGGATTTTGTTGGACAAAGCACTGTTTTCCGGTGCGGGTAACCGAAATGGCATTAGTAGAACAGAGCAAGCTTGTCCTTACATTGCGAAAGGCGGACCAGAGTTGGCCCGCCTCTCTTCATTTGCTCTGCTTTGAATCTAACCACCAATGGAATACGCTGAAAATCTCGAGTCAGCCCATAGCATTAACTATAGCGCTCCTCCTTCCATGGGTCACCGTGATTATTATAACCCGCCGATTTCCAAAAGGCGGGCTTGTCTTTTTCCATCAATTGGAGACCGCGCACCCATTTCGCGCGCTTCCAAAAATACAGTCCGGGCTCAACGAGGCGAGCGGGTCCACCGTGTAAGGTTAGCGGATAAAGGTCCGCCCGATCCGGTTCGCGTTGGATTCGACGAACCAGAGTCTACCGTCGGATCCCAGTGTGATGTTATGGATCCCGCTTCCCATCGGGCTGGCGAAGGTATCGATCACTCCGGTGGTTGGATCAACTTTCATGATCTTGTCGCCAGTCGTTAGCGTAAACCAGAGTTCGCCGCTCGGACCCGGGGCGATGTTATACGGAATGGCATCTGCCGCCGGGAGCGAGAATTCGACGATCTCGCCGCGCGTCGTAATCCGACCGATCTTGTTATGGCCTGCCTCGGTAAACCAGAGATTGTCGTCCAGTCCTCTGGCGATCCCATAGGTCGCGCTGCCCGCCGTCGGAAGGGCAAACTCATCCGATTTTTCGTCAGGCGTGACCCTTCCGATCTTGTCCCTCAGACCCTGGGTGAACCAGAGATTGCCATCTGCACCCCAGGCGATATTCAATGGTGCGCTAGCCGAGACCGGGAAATCGTGTACCACTCCGGAATCCGGGTTGATCCAACCGATTCTGTTGCCGAGCGTCTCGGCGAACCAGAGTTTGCCTCCCGGGCCGCGCGTAATTCCGAATGGATAGCTACCGGGTGTCGGCACAGGATATTCTTTGATCTCTCCGCTGATCGGATTGAGCCGCCCGATCTTGTTTGCCGAAGATTCTGTGAACCAGATCGCGCCGTCGAACCCCATCGTAATCCCGGAAGGTCTGCTATTCCCCGTGGGAATGGGGAATTCGTTAATAACGCCGCGCGGCGTTATTCTTCCAATCTGGTTTGCGCGGCCCTCGGTAAACCAGAGATTGCCATCCATCCCGGGGACGATCGACACCGGGTTGCTGTCATAAGCAGGAATGGGGAATTCATCCACGGACCCGGGGCTCAAGATGGCAAAAGCCCCGTTGGATGCTGAGTATGGCAGGCTGGTACCGGTGGCAGCCATGAGAGGCAGTGCCGCAAGGAAGGTCAGCCCGGCCAGGATTTGCTTTATCATCGTCATCCTCCCTTTCGCGCACGCTTCACAGTCGACTGAGAAGCGTGCGCGACCCCTTCGTTTGGCTTCTAGCCCGACGGATCGAAAAACTTGATCACCGTTCAAATCTCGCAAATATTAGACGCTACAAGTATGCTATACGTTCGTCAAAATAGCGTGAAATATCGTCCACACTATAACCGG
>JBLMXX010000006.1:0-4603 GCA_050257995.1 Acidobacteriota bacterium
TTAAGCATCCGTTTGCTCCGCTACCAGCTTGTAACCGACTCCGCGCACCGACACGATGCGTTTGGGATGCTGGGGATCCTCTTCCAGTTTTTCGCGCAGCCAGCGGATGTGCACATAGACCACTTGCGGCTCGCCCGCGAATTCTGCACCCCACACCCGCTTGAGGAGATTGTCGACGGAGAGAACGCACCCTGCCTCCAACGCGAGGGCGTGCAACACGTCAAACTCGCGCGGCGTCAGATCGAGGGGGCGGTCTTGAACTCGCACGGTGTGCCTTTTGAGGTCAATCGCCAAGTCTCCTACCACAAGGGGCGCGGTTGTTTTAGGAGTCGAAGGATCGCCGCGAGAACGCCGCAGAAGCACCTTGATCCGCGCCAAGAGGATGTCCTTGTCAAAGGGCTTGGTCACGTAATCGTCCGCGCCTAGTTCCAGCCCAAGGACCTGGTCCATTTCCCGGCGTCTTCCCGTCAAAAAGATCACCGGCACCCCCTGGCGCTCTCGGAACTCCCGCAGAGCATCCAGACCATCCATGCCGGGCAGCCCGATGTCGAGCAGTACGAGGTCGGGCGCGTCCTGGCGCGATAGAGCGAGCGCATCCTCAGCCATGGCTGCCGTGCTGACGCGGTAACCGGCGCGTTGCAAACCGAAAGAGAGACTGCGACGCAGCAGCTCATCATCATCTACCAACATAATGTGTCCCAATGCCATAGCCACCTCCGGTCGTCGACCCGCCATCCCTAGCATATACCAAAATAACATTATGTACAGTGCGCGTCAATCCGGTATTTCCCTACTTTTCGCCCGGGCCAGTACTACCTTTCGCCCACGGTGCCGCTATTCTCTCGGGAAAGGCCAAATCAAGGGGATAATACCCTGTCAGCGCAAACCGCAGGACGGTCAATTTTCACACTGAAAAGCACAGAACCCGACGTTTGGGGTCAAACGCCGGGTTCTGTATGTTTTCATAGAGACCAGGGTGCTCCTGCAAGCCCCCTGTCTTGGCTGTCCCAAAAGTGCCGAGGCAGAGAATATATGACCCTCTATACTCTAACGAATGGACTGGAGGAAGCGATCCACCATGGCTGGGTCCCAGGTCTCTTTACTCGTCACCATTGCCAAGAGGAGATCGCCGCTCTTGCCGGTAAAGGCACACACCACCTGCCGCACCTGGCGACCATTTTCCTCGGTGCCCTCAAAGAGGCGCAGTGTTACCGGTTGGCCGCGTACGGTGGTTTCTTGAGTGCCGACCACCCGGGTATCATAGCGGCGATCGCCCATTTCTTTTGACAGGTTTTCCGCGTAGCGGGCTTGCCATGCCTCGACGTCGATAATGCCCTCCGTCACTCCCACAATAAAGATCAAGTCCCCGGGTCGTTCGCGGTGGGCAATGATCACGGCGGCATCGTTGTCTTGAAGGGTCAACACTTGGCGCTCTTGGTAGCCTGGCGGTAAATCATAATCGATCATCTTGTGCGCCGCTTGTGCGGTCAATTGCGAATCCGTTTTCCAGAACGGCGCTTGAATGATTCGCCGAAGGTTGGGCGCCAACGCCCAGACCGCGACGCAGCATACCAATAACACCCCGAACGCGCTCACCACTACAATCACGAGGCGATTCCAGCGAACCTTTTGCGATGACATTGCAACCTCCTTGCGTGGCTCACCGGTACACCTGGCGCCGGCGACCGAATGCCGCCGCGACCAGCAGTCCCATCGTCGCCATCGCAACAATCCATGGAATACCTAACGTCACGGTTTGGGGAAAGTGTCCCAAAAAATCGATATAGATGACCCCCTGCACGGCGGCGAGGTACCACACAAAGAGATAGATGGCCTGGAATAGTTTACTCGTCCCGCTCCAACAACCGAGCGCCAGCGCAAACGACGGCACAAACAGGGCGCCGATCAGCGCCGCCAGGCTCGCACTCCAATCGCCGACCAGGGCGAGCCGGGCAATGACGGTGCTTGCCATTGCCAACGCGATAAGCACGCCGACGAGCCAGGTCACACTCAATTGGCGGCGCAAAGAATACGGCAGTGCAAAGACGATGGGCGCGGTGCGCTCCTGGACTTCGCGGACGCCGAGCGAGGACCACATGAGCACGGGCCATACCATTGCGAGCGGCAGGACGACCAGGCGGGCGATGTCCAGCGGGACGATCAGCGCGCTGACGACGATGCCCGCCGCGATCAAGTACCAATGCCAGCGCAGACCCTTGACCGTCAACCGCAGTTCGGCCGCAAGCATCCGCGCGTAGAGCGATACTTTTCCGCCCGGACGGACCCCGGCTGAGAGTGGGGTCAAGCGAACGCGCGGCGCCGTGATGGGGACCGCGGGTGCATCGATCGCATCCGGTCCTTCAACCTGACGTGGCTCCAAGACAAATCCCAGGACCATCCGCTTGAGCCGGGCGAAGGGCGTCTTGCCGATCCGGCTCGGATCAAAGCGATGGAAGAAGAACGCGGCGCACCATACGACGATCACCGAAACGACGACCCAGGCGATCCGCGCGAGCACAATGTCCCCCGTCCAGTCCACCCCGCCGTAGCGGAATGTCGGCAAGTTCGCCAGCGGCAAGGCGCCGATGTCAATTTGACCTCCCACCTTGCAGGGAGACAGAGCTGCCGAGCACGCCTCATAGACGCCATGCCACACGCTGCCTACGCCCTGGAGGTTCCCGAATAGGGCGACAAAGTACACTCCATAGTAGACCAGGTTGCCGAATCCGCCGCGCAGCCAGTTGACGGTCTCGAACAGGACGGCGAGCGCGGCGATGAATGCGAGCATCGGCAAACTGAGGAACAAGAACGGCGCGACGAGCGCCCAGAGGTCCACGGTCAACTCCTCCGCGCGCACAAACTGCAAGACCAACGATGTGAGAATGGTGACGCCGACGAGCACGCTAAACACTGCCATGTTGCTCAACCATTTGCCGAGCGTATACATGGGCTTGCCGATCGGCGTCGTCGCGATGATCTCACCCACGCCGGTGCGCCGGTCGCGCTCGATCGTATTCTTGACGAGATAAAATCCGAACAACGGAAAGAATTCAGCGAATAGTTTGACGACCGCCAAGCCGATCCACGCCGAGTTGTAGAGGGGGCGTCCACCGCCCAGGTTCAAGTATAACCAAGCCACCGCGTCCGGCGCGGGTAGGCACAGGTAGGTGAACACCACGATCGCGAACACCGTGACGAGAAAACTGTAGCGACGCACGCGTTCCAGGAAATCGGCGCGGGCGAGGTGGTAGAGCAAGTAAAGTTGGTTCATGTTTGCACTTGTCGTCGACGTGCCCATATCGCGGCGGCGAACAATCCAAGTGTGCTGATCCAGTATGCCGACATGACTGCAAAACTGACATTTTCACCGGCGCCCATAAAGTCGAGGTAGGGCACCCGGTTCACCGGACCGGCATACCACAAGACCATGTAGACAACCTCAAACAACTTGTTGCCGCCACTCAACACACCTAACGCCAAAGCGAGGGTGGGGATGAAGAGCACGCCGGTTCCCCAAGCCAAAAGATGCATCCAATCCAGAGTCAAGCCAAACTTGACGGCGACGCCTCCGCCCATTGCCAGCGTGATCAAAATCCCGGCGAGCCAAATCGCGGGCAGTTGAGCGCGAAGCGGGTGGGGCACGCTAAACACCAGTTGATCGGTCCCATAACGTGCCTCGCGGCAGCCCATCGACGACCACAACGCCAAGGGCAACACCCAAAGCACCAGCAACAATTGCCGCGCGACCTCTGCCGGCGTGAGCAAGCTGGCGACGATCAACCCCAGAACGATGATCAGCCACCACCAACGGATCCCCTTTAACATCAATCGCAATTCAGCCAGCAACAAATACCCGAAGCGGAGTTTAACCGGTCGCGCACTCAATGGGGACAAGGAGCTCGAATACGCTCTTGCCCCCACAGGTCGGTCTTCCTGCGAGTCACTTGACGCCGCGGCGACACCTGCCCCTTTTGATTTCTCCAGCACCGGATCGAAGCGGTGAAAGAAAAATGCCGCGAGCAAACTGATGCCGATGGCAATCCCGACCCAAGCCAAGCGCCCGAAAACCATTTCCGGCGTCCAACGAATCCCTTCCCACACAAAGGTTCGCAAAGGGGCTTGCAGTAGCGTGCCGCCGATGGCGACGCTGCCGCGATAGCCGGGAAAAGCCGCTGCGGTATCTCGCATCATATTCGAGAGAATGAGGGTGGTGCCCCAGAGATCGGTGGGCGGTTCGGCCACGCGACGCGGATCGGTTGGCAAATTCGCGGCCGTCACAATCAGGAGGCAGAGCCAGAGAAAGAAATAAACCACGTTGCCGAAGGTGCCACGCAGCCAAGTTGCCGCCTCAAACAGGACGGCGATGGCGGCAATCACCGCCATCGCGGGCAACACGACGATAACGAATGGCGATACGAGTGCCCACAGGTCGACGGCGAGCACTTCCGCGCGAACGATTTGGATCGCACCGGCGGCAATGGCGATGACGCCGACCATCGCGGATAAGAAGATCAAGTTGCTTAAAGTTTTGCCGAGCGTGTACTGCAACTTGGTGAGCGGCGTAGTGGCGATGATCTGACCTACCTTGGTTTTTTCGTCGCGC
>JBLMXX010000007.1:0-4574 GCA_050257995.1 Acidobacteriota bacterium
GTGTATCCCCAGTGACAAACCGGGAGAGTTGACTTATAATAGCAACAAACCTTCTGCCTTCAAGCGCACATCTGCGCAGAGGTGCACGATGCTCAAGCGATGGTTGGCGCGGGCTACCGAAGAACGCCAGGTCTTTTTCTATTTGCTGGGCTACCGCTGGCTCAGTCTGCTGCCCCCCTTTCTGGCACTGATCCTCATGCCCGGTGTAGATCCTTGGCTTCAGCCTATCTTTGTGGCTGCCCTCGCCGATAATCTCTTTCTGACCCTGTTATATCCTCAAGTCAATCGCTGGGTCACTCGTTTTCCGGTGATCCTCGGAATTGATCTCACCATCGTCGCGATATTCCTTGCGCTCACCGGTAACACCGCGAGTTTGTTCTACCTCTACGCCCTCAGCCCGATCCTGGCGGCGGCGTTCTTCTTTCGCATGCGCGGCGCCCTCAGCGCCGCGTTTACCTTTACGATCTTTTATGCCGCCTTCCTCACCCAAAGCGGGATTTCCATCAATTTACTCCACGCGTTAACGCAGACCATCAGCGTTTTCCTCATCGCGGTCCTGTTTGGCTATTCGGCGATTTTGATTGAAGATATCCGGAACGACCGGGCACTCCTGGCTCAAGGTAATGCAACGCTCGAACGCACGAACCGCGAGCTTGCCTCTGTTCACACCCTGGCGCTCCAGATGCAGTCTTCCGCCGTGGACGTCGCCGACATCGAGGAAGTCATTCTCACGACCATCACCCAGGCGATGGGTTTCGAACGAGCAATGCTGGCTTTGGTGGATCCGGAGCGAAACGCGCTCATCGGCTGGTTGACGCATTGCCAGGACGAGGCGGCGCAAGGTCCAACAGGCATCTTTCACACATCCGAGATACCACTGGTCCGAGAATCCGGTGTTATGGCGCAAGCCGTGTTGAATCGCGAGCCGGCCTATGTCGAAGATGGTTTGCCGCCGACAAACGATCCGTCGATGAACCGGCGTTTGAGGATGACAAAATACGCCATCCTTCCCCTTTACATGCGCGATAATGCCATTGGGGTCTTGTTGGTGGACAACCCGGAGAGCGGCGCGCCGATCACCTCTGAAAGCATGCACTCGCTCAAGCTCGTCGCCGACCAGGCTGCGATTGCGCTGGGCTCGACCAAGTTGTGCATAGAGCGCGCTCAGCGGCTTGCCGTCGAGGAGGAGCGCAATCGCATTGCCATGGAGATCCACGATACGGCGACCCAATCGTTGTTTGGGATCGTCTACACGCTCGATGGTTGTATCAAGCGCCTGGCAGAAAATCCGGAGGAGGTGGAGGCGAAGCTTGTGGATTTGCGTACGGTCGCCAACCGCACGATGAATGACCTGCGCCATTCTGTATACGAAATCTGGGCCGGTACCTTGACCGAGGCGGACTTTAGGATGGAGCTCGAGTCCTATTTCCAAAAGCTTGGAGCGCCTGCCTCGCTCAGCGTAGACATCAATATCCAGGGATCGTTCGGCGCGCTCGATACGGCCGTGCGGAGAAATCTGTTGCGGATTGCGGCGGAAGGGCTGGCGAACATCGTCAAGCATGCCGGGGCGACGCGGGCGTCTGTTACGCTAGACCTCTTGAGCCAGCGGGTGTGCCTCGTGATCGAAGACGACGGCACCGGTTTCGAAATGAGAGACGGCAGCCTGCCGTCGACGGGGATTGGTTTGATCAGCATCCGAGAACGTGCCCACGCGCTTGGCGCAGAAGCACAAATCGAGACCAGTCCAGGCAAGGGCACCCGTATCCGGGTCGAATTGGGAAAGAGTTTACAGATGGGGATGGAGTCAGAGACTGATGCGAATCCTGCTTGCGGATGACCATGCCATTGTACGCCGCGGGCTACAGATGGTCCTAAGCCTTGAGAAGGATTTTGAGATCGTCGGCGAGGCGAGCACAGGCACAGAAGCTCTTAATCTCGTCAGGCAGTTGAGGCCGGACCTCGTGCTCATGGACCTCAAGATGCCCGGCCTCGGTGGGAGCAGGGCGACTCGCCTGATCAAGGGAGAGTCACCCGGCACCAAAGTGCTGATCCTGACAGGCATCAACGTCGACGAAGAAATCCAGCTTGCACTGGAAGCCGGCGCCGACGGGTACATTTTGAAAGAGGTTAGTCCGGATGAGCTCATCCGCGCGATCCGGATCGTCGGAGTGGGGGAGGCCTACCTGCAACCGGCTGTGACCAGGCACTTGATCGAAAAGATGCAGGGTGCGCCAGGCCGCGCGGCAGCATCCCCGGAGCATCCTACGCTGACCGTCCGTGAATGCCAGGTGCTAAAGCTCATGGCGACGAGCGCTACCTACAGGGAAATTGCCGCACAATTGGTTGTTAGTGAGGAAACCGTGCGCAGCCACACCAAAAGCATTCTCGCCAAACTGGGGCAACCAAATCGGACGCAAGCAGTTTTGCTCGCGCTTAGAGAAGGCCTGATCGGCCTAGATTGAACCTAATTCTGTCGCGGATTCTTTACGTCCGACCCAATTTTGAAATATCCCCCTATAGGGTGAGAGATTCCCCCTTTCAGGGGGATGTTTTTTTCTTCTCCACATCCTAAAATAGTGCTGCTGGATTCTAGGAACTGGGACATAGGGTCAAACTTTACAGAAAGTAGGGTAACACCCTATAGACCCGGCGGTCGTTTTGTGTGATTATCGTAACAAGCAATGTTATGACCTTTTCGAAAGCTTGATTCCCCTCAATGCTAACTCGAAAAAGGCCATGCTCCTTTGCAGGAGCATAAGATGGAGGCCACGATGGCTACCCTACTGCAAGCTGACCATATGCTCGATTGCAAGGGGCTTCTCTGCCCGATGCCCATTGTAAAACTGAGCAAAGAAATAAAACAGATGCAGATTGGCCAGGTGCTGAAGATGGTTGCGACTGATAAGGGCGCGCCGGCCGATATGCAAGCCTGGTCTCGACAAACTGGGAATGAACTGCTGGACTCGCACGAGGAGAACGGTCAGTTCATTTTTTTCGTCCGACGAATAAAATAGTCGGTTGGTCGCGTAACCAAAGAGACGGCGAGTCAACCCGTCAATTCATACGACGATCTGACGAACCAACTCTTGGCCTTGGCGACCCGGAGGCTCATAATGTCCAAATCTGATCCCACCGCCCCGCGGCGATTGGCGCTGATTGCCAGTCGCGGGACGCTCGATTATGCCTATCCTCCATTTATCCTTGCTACGGCAGCCGGGGCGATGGACTGGGAGGTGGCCATTTTTCACACCTTCTACGGCCTGCCCCTCCTGCTGAAAAACATAGATGCCGAGGTTTCCCCTCTCGGTAATCCGGCGATGCCGATGAAGATGCCGTTCGGTCCCGAGGGCTTTCAGAAGATCAACTGGCCCATTCCAACGGCAATGATGGCAGCGCCCGGTTTCAATGGACTGGCGACGAACCTGATGAAGCAACTCTTCAAGAACAAAGGCGTTGCCTCTGTTCCCGAACTGCGCACGATGGCGGTAGACCTCGGCGTCCGGTTGATCGCATGCCAGATGACCATGGACGTCTTTGGATTCCAGAAAGATGATTTTATCCCCGAGTGCGAAGTGGGCGGCGCCGCCACGTTCCTGGAATATGCTGCCGACGCGGATGTTCAGTTATTTGTTTAGGGAAACGGATACAACCGTAAACACGCAAACAGGTGCTCCATGAGTGACGACGAAACCAAAAAGGTTCTATACGTGCAGACGCATGGCGCGAACGATCCTGCGCGTGCCGCCACGCCGTTCTACCTTGCGTCCACGGCCGCGGCGATGGACTGTGAGGTCGGCATTTATTTCACGATGAATGGACCGACTCTGCTTCGTAAAGGGGCGCCGGAGGAAATCCAGATTCCGCGTGCGGCGGGAGGCGGCAAACACCTGCGCCACTTTATTGATCAGGCGCGCGAACTGGGCGTGAAGCTGTACGTATGTCAGCCCAGTCTCGACTTGCACGGGATGACACAGGATGATTTGATTGAAGGCGTGGAAATGATCGGCGGCGCCGCCTTTAATGGCATGGCACTGGAGGCAGATGCCGTGATCACTTTCTAGTGGAGGTTCCCTTGGCATCCACTTTTCTCAAGAGCAAACCCGCAAATATCCAGTATGACGATGTCTCTTACGGGGAAAAGGAACGGCTGTTTGACCTCGTCAAGAACGACATCCGTTTCAACGACTATTTGTACGGCTGCTACGAGTGTGGCATCTGCGTCGCCGCGTGCCCTTCGGCGCGCTTTTACGATTTCTCGCCGCGCCGCATCGCGCAGGCCGCCGCCCGTGAAGATGTTGAATTGATCTATCAGCAGATGAACGAGGACATCTGGGACTGCTCCCAGTGCTTTTCGTGCCTGCGTTGCCCGCGCGGCAACAACCCGGGCGGCATCATCACCATCATGCGGGAGGTCGCCGTCAACAACGGGCTCAAGACGGCGAAGGATGCGCTTGAGGGTTACGGACGCGTGATCTACAAGATCATGAGCACCGGCACCCAGGTCTCGCCCGATATGCTGCAGCCCGAGGCATTTCCCGATTGGGGTCCCGAGGTCAAAGCCGTCTCGGACAATC
>JBLMXX010000008.1:0-2919 GCA_050257995.1 Acidobacteriota bacterium
GAAAACTGATCGAGGAGAGCGCGAAGGCGATCATGGCGGGGCGCGCCGGCGGGATATACACGTGCCACAGTGTTTGCAGCCAGTTCGCCCCGTCCATTTTCGACGCATCGTCCAGGTCTCGCGGGACGGTCTTGAAGGTCTGTCGCATGAGGAATGTTCCGAAAGCCGAACCGAAAAAGGGCAGCATGACGGCGAGAAGCGTATCGAATAGATGGAGCTGGCGAATCGTGGAATAGTTCGGCACGATCAATGCGCTAGACGGCACCATTAGCTGCAAGAGGATCAGAAAGAACAGGATGTTCTGGCCGCGAAATTGGAATCGCGCGAACGCATACGCGGCCAGGCTGGTCGTTACCAGCTGGACCAGCAAGATGCCAAAGACGATGACGATGGTGTTTGCATAATACTGCACAAATGGCGCGATCTGAAACGCCTGGGCATAATTCACCACGGTCGGGTGTGATCCAAACCAGAGATTGGAAGCGCTAAGCGGCTCCTCCGGGGGATGCAGCGAGACCGCCATCGCCCACACGATCGGGATCGCCCAACCCAGCGCGATGACGCCGAGCACGAACAGGCCAAGTGCGTTGAGAATGGAATGAAGAGGACGGCGGCTATTCATAGGTGGCGCGGCGTTCCGTGTAAATGAAATTGGTCACAGTGAAAAGCAAGAGAACCGCGATCAGGACGACACTCATCGCGGTCGCCTTGCCGACATCCAGGAAACTGAATTGGGTTTGCCACAGGTTAAAGAGGAGCATGTTGGTAGCGTTGTTCGGTCCGCCACCGGTCATGATATAGATCTGGTCGACCGTCTCGAACGCGTTGATGACGGCAATGGTCGTGACGAAGAGGGTCGTGCCCGTCAGCAGCGGGAGGGTGAGATAGCGGGTTGCTTGGAAGATCGATGCCCCGTCTAGGTCAGCGGCTTCAAAGACGTCATGCGGGAGTCCTTGCAGCCCGGCGAGATAGAAAATCATGAAATAGCCGGTCTGTTTCCAAATGCCTAGAAGAATCAGGGCGATCAAGGCGAGGTTGGTGGTACCGAGCCAGTTCTGGCTGGGGATCCCAAAGAACTCGATAAAAACGTTGATCAGGCCATAGCCTGGCGTGTACATGAACAGCCAGATGGTCGCCGCACTCACCATCGGCAGTACCGTGGGATAAAAGAACGCGAGCCGATAAAGTCCGAGCAGGCGAAACTTGCGATTGAGGACCAAGGCGAGGACCAGCGCGAGGAAGACACTCACCGGCACGGTCAGAGCAACATAGAGGACGGTGTTAAGAATCACCTCGCGAAATGCCGGGTCTTGTACAAGCGCGATATAGTTCTCCAAACCGGCAAAACGCGGGACTTGCACGGCCTGATTTTGGACAAACAGGCTGTCGTAGAATACGCTGATCGAGGGCCACAGTGTAAACACCGTGACGAACAGAAGCGTTGGGAACAGGAGTAAATATGGCAGAGCGGCGGTTCCGATTTGGAGCCGCCGCTCCGATCTTGCGGCCAGGGTCAGAGAGCGAAGAGTCATTAGTCCTTGAAGGCAGAAAGGACTTGATCCGCTTGCTGCTGTGCGGCTTTGAGCGCGTCGGCGGGCGGTGTCTTGCCGGTAAGCCCGGCCTGCACAGCATCGCCGAGTATCTTTTGAATCTGGGCATTATTGTGAGTTGCCAGTTCGGCGCCCGCGTACTGCAACCCTTGCGGGGCAACCCCCGCCTGCGGCACCTTGGCGATATAATCCTTCATCGCCTGCGTATCATAGGCCGATTTTCGCGAGGCGATATAACCGGTGTTGATGCTCCAATCCGCTTGAATATCGGTGGAGGACATGAACTGGATGAACTTCCACGCGGCGGCCTGGTGGTCCGCGGGAATGCCCTTGAGGATATACATATTGCCGCCGCCCGTCGGCGCCCCAAAACCTTTATCGCCGACGGTATAACTCACGCCGACGTCGAACTTGGCTTGCTTGAGAATGTTCGCGAGCGACCCGCTCGAGTGCCAGATCATCGCGGCTTTGCCGTTGACGAAATCATTCGGCATGTCCGCCCACAGCAAGATGCCGGCCGGCATTGCCTTGTACTTGCCGGACAGGTCCATAAAGTTCTGCAGGGACTGAACGGTCTGCGGCGAATCAAGCGTGACTTTGTTGGCGGCGGTCCCAACCACGTTGGTCCCACTCCCAATGACAAAGGATTGGAACAGCCAGTACGGAATGCCATCAGAAGAGATCTCAATGCCCCAGGTCGCCGTTTTGCCGCTCGCATCGGTCTTGGTCAGCTTTGCAGCATCGGTCGCCAGCTCCTGGAAATTGGCGGGACCCTTGCTTGCGTCAAGACCGGCGGCTTTGAACAAGTCTTTGTTGTAGAACAGGACCGGCGTAGAGCGCTGGAAAGGCAGGCTCCAGACGTGCCCCTGGTAGCGCGAGTTGGCGAGGAAAGCGGGGTAGAAATCCGCGAGGAACGTATCGCCGCCCGCCGCCTTGACATTGTCGTCCAACGTCTGAACGGCGTTCGAATCGACCAGCGAATAGAGATCGGTAGACAAGAGCACGGCTACATCTGGCGGTGTGCCCCCACCTTTGATCGTCGTCTGAATCTTGGTGAGCGTGTCGCCGTATCCACCCGAGAGGACGGCGTTGACTTTGACATTCGGGTTCTGCTGCTGAAACTTGGCAATATATCCATCGATGATCTGAGTGATGGGACCGGGGACGGCGACCGGGTAGAAGAACGTGAGGGTAACCGAACTGGGGGTCGGCGTTGCCGCCGGCGCGCAGGCGAACAACGCGAGCAAGAGCATTGAGAGTGCAAGGAGGAATACAAAACCGCGCAGTGGTCGAGTATTACGCATCATCATAGGTTCTCCCTCCATGAGAGTTTGTCGAGTGCGCTATGCCGCGCATACTACACCACCGC
>JBLMXX010000009.1:0-21618 GCA_050257995.1 Acidobacteriota bacterium
GACTTCCATATGGACCCCTGTGCTGACCGCGGTCCCGACCACGTACCAAGCGCTAGCACGCGAGTCCAGAGTTTGCCACGCGCCGTTTGCTTCCAGCGCGTCAGCAGGACTGCTGCCGGCCTGGTGGGTAATCACCTGCGGCGCTGCCGGTACAGGGGTCGGGGCAATCGTCGGTGCAGGAAGCACCACGGGTGCGGCGGGGACAACCGGTGCCTGATTTACAGACCGCAACGGGATCGCCGTTGGGACGGCCGT
The DNA here is from genome assembly GCA_050257995.1 of Acidobacteriota bacterium. Taxonomy (GTDB): domain Bacteria; phylum Chloroflexota; class Anaerolineae; order UBA4142; family UBA4142; genus JBLMXX01. The sequence goes on from JBLMXX010000009.1 coordinate 256, forward strand.
TGCCAGGACGGGTATTGGGTAAGGTGCAGGCGCCGAATAGGACCAATGCTGACCCACGCCCAGCGGCACAGCCGCCGGCCAAGGAGTTCCTTTCCCCCACGGAAGACCAGCAGGCCATGGTGTCGGGTCAGACGCATACACGGACGGGGCCTGCAGCGATAGTAATATGAGCAATGTGAAAACTACGGCAAGCGGGAAAATCACCCTTATCTTCATGGGTGTCCTTTGTTCCACCAATGGAATCCGCGAATGGCCTAGCCGCGTTTCCGCAAAAAGGCCGGGATGTCCAAGTCCTCACGATCGAATTGGCGCACCGGGAAATCGATGGTCTTGCGCCCCGGCGCAGTCACGACGTTTCCGACCGCTTGCCCTTGACCCGTATTGGTCTGCCTCTTGGTGACGGCGCTAAACCCTGTTGCAATGACGGTGACCTGGAGATCGTCCTTCATCTCCGGAGCAATGACGGCGCCAAAGATCAGGTTAACTTCGGGGTCCGCGACGCGCCGGACGATTTCCGCGGCCTCGTAGACCTCGTGCAGGGTCAGCGAGTCACCGGCGGTGACGTTGAAAAGGACACCACGCGCGCCGTCAATTGTGACGTCTAGCAGCGGACTCTTGATCGCCGCTTCAGCAGCAGACACCGCGCGATTTTCGCCCGAGGCGCGCCCCACTGCCATTAATGCCGCCCCACCCGCGCCCATGATCGTCTTGACATCCGCAAAGTCAAGATTGATCAGACCGGGCACGGTGATCAACTCACTAATGCCCTGAATGCCTTGTCGCAGAACGTCATCGGCCGCGCGGAAGGCTGCCTGTAACGACACTTTTTTGTCGACGACTTCGAGGAGGCGATCATTCGGAATGATGATGAGGGTGTCGACCTGCTCCTTCAGCTTGTTCAGTCCATCGTCGGCCACCTGACGACGCTTGCTGCCTTCGAAGGTGAACGGCTTGGTAACCACCCCAATCGCCAAAGCGCCCGTCTCTTTGGCGATTCGAGCCACCACCGGCGCCGCTCCCGTTCCAGTCCCGCCGCCCATACCGGCGGTAATAAAAACCATGTCGGAACCGACGAGCGAGTCATACAAATCCTCCGCCGATTCCTCGGCGGCTTTTTCGCCGGTGCCTGGGTCCCCGCCCGCACCCAAGCCCCGCGTGAGCTTGTCGCCAATACGGATTTTCTGCGGCGCCCGCGAGTGGACCAGCGCCTGGCCGTCTGTATTGATGGCAAGAAAGTTGACGCCGCGGAGCCCTTCGGCGATCATGCGATTGACCGCATTTGTGCCAGCGCCGCCGACGCCAATAACCTTGATTTCGGCAAAGTTTTCGCCGCTGTTTCCACCGTCTGTCTGCATCGTATCTGCCTCCGTCTGGTTGGAATTGTGCCGCACCTGCGAGTCCTTGGGTGCCTGATTCTGTGCCTTTACGTCAACCGCAATGTCTTTTGGAGTTTTCATTGAACCCCCTAGATGTTGTGGCATAAGAGGTCTTGGCTACTATATATCGGTGGATATTGAGCATTTTAACCCATCCACCGACTTCTGTCAAGCCCCTAATGGTCCTAATTTTTTTAGCCAGGTAAAAACGCCCGTTTTGCCCATCCGACGATCCCTTCGATCGGGTTCGACTTGTGATGGGTCTCCCGTGCCGGAGTGATGCGTGCGGCGGTTTCGGATTGTTTCCAACCCCAGGCCGCCAATCCGACACTAGTTGCAAATGCAGGGGAGGAAACGCGATCGATGAATCCCTCCAGATCGCGCGGCGCCCCCAGTCGCACCGGCATTTGCAGCACCTCGCGCGCAAACGCCTTCATGCCGTTCAGTTCCGCCGTGCCTCCACACAGCACCACTCCGGCGGGAAGTAGATTATCATATCCGGATCGTTTCACCTCCGTCAGAATCAATTGGCAGATCTCGTCAGCGCGCGCGCGAATGATCTCGGCGATCTCGCGGCGCGACACTGTTCGCCTGCCCTCTTCGCCAAAGGCAGCCACGTCGATCATCTCCGCTTCGGCAATCATAGAAGGATCGGCATGACCGTACTTGATTTTCATTTCCTCTGCTGCCGCGAACGGAGTGCGCAGCCCGACAGCGAGATCGTTCGTCACGTGGATTCCACCCGTCGGCAAGACAACCGTATGCCAGATACTGCCGTCGATAAATATCGCGATATCCGTCGTCCCGCCTCCGATATCAGCCAGCAGGACTCCCATTTCCTTCTCGGCATTCGTCAACACTGCTTCGCCCGAGGCAATCGGTTCGAGGATGAGGTCGATCAACCGTATGCCGGCACCTTCGACCGCTTTCTGCAAGTTCTGGATGGAAGCCGCGGCGCCCGTCACGATGTGCGCTTCCACCTCCAGCCGGAACCCGATCATGCCGAGCGGATCCTTGACGCCATCCTGCCCGTCCAGCGTATATCCGCGCGGGATCGAGTGAATGATTTCCCGGTTATGGGGAACGGCAATTGCTTCGGCAGCCTCCATAGCGCGATCAATATCGTCCTGAGTCACCCCGCGTCCGCTGTGAATGGCCGCCACGCCGCGCGAGTTGGTGGATTGGATGTGCGCCCCGGCGATGCCGACATAAGCCGCTTCAATTTTGAATCCTGAAACTCGCTCGGCCTGCTCTACCGCTGCGACGATTGACTGCGACGCTTCTCTGACATCGGTCACAACACCCTTGCGCATGCCCCTGGAAGCAGAAACCCCCGCGCCCAGCATGCGCAACGATCCTGTTTCTGTCGTTTCCGCAATCAATGCACAAGTCTTGGTGGTACCAATATCCAGAGCCGCGATAGGTGCTGACATGACACTCTCCGATTCACAATTTGCGATTCGCCGATGGCGATCAGGTTTTGACCGCTTGGACTTGCGTCAATTGTCCATTATTGATAGTATGGGTCGCCCTTGCTGAGGTCAATGAATTTTATCTTGGCATTCAGAGCCGTGAGCTGTGTGACCAGGGCGCGATATTTCGCGACCTTTCCCGCCATTTCAACTGCATCCCCCAGATAGATCTTCCAACCATGTTCATCGTCGAAGGCAATGCCGCGCGCCGCCGACCATTCCAGCGACCGCGGCGCATCAGGCCACGCCTCGCGCAGGGCACGCACGGCTACCATCCCGTCCGGCGATACCTTCTGTCCAGGCTTGACCGGAGTCTGGTCCAGATCGCGGACGGTTGCCTGTTGTGGCAAGCTTCTCCGTACCCGGAACGCGACGTCATCGCCATCGACCCAGTACGATTCCGAGCCACGCAGCCAGGTCACTTGCGGCTGGCGTTCCTCAATCTCGATGATAACGCGATTGGGAAGCGAGGTTGTCACGCGGGCGCTCTTAACTTCGGGCAGTCGACCCAGCGCGCGCTCGACCGATTGCGACTCGATGAAAAAAATATTGTAACCGGAGATGCCGCTGGCACGTTCCACTTCGGCAGGGCTGAGATACCTGAGCCCTACCGTTTGGAAATCGAATACGTAGAAAAGATCGGTGTTGAAGAATGTCAGCAGCGCGGTCGCAGCCAGGAGGACCAACGCGAGCGTTACTAGCTTTGGACGCCGCGCGCGCCATTGCTCGCGCGTGACGACGGGCGCGGCGGGATGAACCCGCGCGGCGATCGCGTGAAGGGGCGCCCCTTGCCGGACGCGACGAGGACTGGTGCGATTACTCGCTCGGCGGCGCGTGGATTTTGGCATTTGACTCGCAACAAAGGAAAAAGTGCGCAGGATGGACCGCGCCCGATGGATGCGCGGCGCGACGGAGCGCGAGACCCGAGTCGCTTTTGTATTATTGATACGCCGTTTTGGACCGTTTCTTCTCTGCATAATGTTCGAGAGCCAGTTCGATCAGCCGGTCGATCAGTGCCGTATAGGTAACTCCACTTGCTTCCCACATCTTGGGATACATCGAGACGGAGGTAAAACCCGGAATCGTATTGATTTCGTTGAGCAGGATTCGGTTGCCCATCCGCTCGAGGAAGAAATCCACGCGTGCCATCCCGTGGCCGTCGATGGCCTTGAACGCGTCCACCGCCAGCTCCTGCAACGTCCGCGTAACTTCGGGCGGGATATCGGCAGGGACGATCAGGTCCGTGCCGGATTCGCCATCGTACTTGGCAACGTAATCGTAAAACTCTCGTTTCGAAATGATCTCACCGGGGAGAGAGGCGATCGGTTCTTCATTGCCCAACACGCTGCATTCGAGTTCGCGCGCGTTTTGCGCGGCGCGCTCGGCAATCACCTTGCGGTCGTATTGCGCCGCATTCGCCAGCGCTTGCGCCAATTCGTCCCAGTTGTGTGCCTTGGAGATACCGACACTCGATCCGAGGTTGGCAGGCTTGACAAAGCAGGGATAACCAAAAGCAGTCTCGATTCGACGGATGGTCTCTTCCGGAGAGAGTTCCCAGTCGCGGCGGAGAATCGCCATCCAGTCCACCTGAGGCAGATTGTGAGCGCGGAAAATCGCCTTCATGAATGCCTTGTCCATTCCGACCGCGCTCGAAGCGACCCCGGCGCCAATATAAGGAATATCGGCTAGCTCCAACAGACCCTGGAGCGTACCATCCTCACCCAAGGGGCCGTGCACCAGTGGAAAGGCTACATCGATTGACGACAGGGGCGATACCGTGCTCATCGTGCCGGAAGGCTGGGACACCAGCTCTTTACTATCGATACCCCGATCGCCGGGGATGGGTTCCGCGTGCCCGGAGGGATCGCTCGCAATCAAAAGCGATGGGCTAGCGGCAATCAGCTTTTGAAGAGAGTCCTCTCCGGTCAGCCACTTTCCATCTTTCGTAATGCCGATCAGGACCACATCATACTTTTGGGTATCGATGGCGCGCACCACGGATTGCGCCGAGGCGAGCGACACCTCGTGCTCTCCTGACTTGCCGCCAAAGATCAATCCGATCCGAGTCCGCTTGCCCAACTATGCCTCTCCCACGATCTCTATTTCCAACTCCAACTCGATCCCGAATTTCTCCCGCACGTGGCTCCGCACCGTCTCAATCAACTGCAGCACATCCCGCGCGGTTGCCCCCCCGTGGTTCACGAAAAAATTGGCGTGTACGGGTGAGACCTCGACATTTCCAGAGTGTGCCCCTTTCAGCCCTGCTTGTTCGATCAGGCGACCGGCGAAATCGCCAGCGGGGTTTTTGAACATCGAACCCACGCTCGCGTCGGTGGGCTGAGTCCGACGACGATGCGCTGTATACTCGTTCATCCGGGCGATACAATCCTCCGCGTCGGAATGACTTAGCTCAAAATCTGCGGTCAAGATGATTTCTCGCCGGGAATGCTTAAAGCGGCTATGCCGGTAACCAAAACCCAATTCCGCCTTGGGTAACTCTTGGATGGTCCCGTGCTCGTCGAGAATGGTTGCAGCCAACAGGCAGTCGGCGATCGAGCCGCCATGGGCGCCCGCATTCCCTGCTACCGCGCCGCCAATCGTGCCCGGGACCCCGATCGCCCATTCCAAGCCTGACCAGCCTTGACGGGCGAACCGGTTTGCCACAAGGGGTAAAGACGCACCGCTTTCCACGTGCAAGATCGCCCGCTCCTTTTGAGTGCCCTTTAATTCCACACCACCGCACTCGTTCTTTATCACGAGCCCGCGAATCCCGCTGTCAAGGACAAGGACATTAGAACCGTTGCCCAAGACAAAAACCGGTACGGCGTATTGACGCGCCTGCCCTGCCCCACCGACCAGCTCGGAAATCTGCTTCGCCTCAACCCACAAATCTGCGGGACCGCCAATGCGGAAGGTGGTATGCCGGGCGAGCAGTTCATTTTCTTTTGCCGCCTTGCCCAGGGCTAGACGCAGACCAGGCATTCCATGCACCATTATTTCTGCTTGGCTCCGGCAGGCCTGCCTCCGCCCGGTTTGGCGCCGCCGCCTGGCCTGCCTCCACCCAACGGCGAGGAAGGAGTGCCCTCCGTCATCAGTCTCTGCAAAGCCAGGAACATGCCGATCAATCCCCAGATCACGGCGAAACTCGGATTCTTGCGGAGGTCTAGCTCTGAGCCGAACAAACCGAGGAGCTGGATAACATATGAAATCGCATTCGCCGTCTCGCGCGGGAACATGAACAACGCAACGATCATTATCTCGATGAGCGCACGCCAGAACGCCCGTTTGCTTCGAAACCCCTGGCCGAACAAGACCAGACCAATCACCAAAAGCAAGAGAGTGAGGAATGCGGTGGTCGGGTTATCGACAAAGGCTCGGACGCTATTCTCAATGGGCAGCTTGGCGATCGCGACAATATGGCCCTCGAGCCGAAAGGTCAAGTAAACGACAAACAGAGCAACAAAGTCATCGTACCAAGCCGGAGAATTTAGGGCACGGCCGTAAAGATAAAAAGCAAGTCCAAAGATCAATATCCCAAAGAACGCTGCCAGCATCCAGCCATACACGTTGAGGGGTCCTAATCCCAGAATTCTATTCGAGGGATCGAATTGAACGCTCGCCGGAACCGTATTGGCCCAGTCCTCAATCAGCTTATTGAGACCGGGGACCGTGCTAAAAGGCAACTGATCTGAAGAAAATAAGGTCGAAGTCTTGAAAAAATCCCCCAAACGCTGCAGCCATTCCTGGACGAAAAAGCTCGCCGTGAACACACCCCACCAAAATATCCAACTTCGATAGTGAAATATCTCAGCCATGACGATCTCCCTGCCATTCGAGTGCCAATTGCACTCCGATCCTGTTCACATCCCCTGCTCCGAGCATCATTAGCACATCACCCTCGGTCAGGTGCCGTTTAAGAAACTCGGTGCTTTCCTCCAGCGTGGGCATAAAGCACGCATCCTCATGCTGCATCCGTTCGACAATCTGCAGACCGCTGATGCCCATTGAGTCGTGCTCACGCGCGGCATATACGTCGACGACGATGACGTGATCGGCATCGCCAAACGCGTCCGCAAAGTCGTCCAGCAGAGCCTTGGTGCGCGTATAGGTATGCGGTTGGAAAACCGCCCAGATGCATTTCCCAGGGAAGCGAGACCGCGCGGCGGCGAGTGTGGCACGAATTTCCGTCGGGTGGTGCGCATAGTCATCCACGAGCGTGACTCCCCGCAATTCGCCCTTGATCTGAAATCGGCGTTCTGCTCCACGGAACCTGGCGAGTGTCGTACCCGCATTCTGTACATCGACGCCAACCGTGTCGGCTACAATCAACGCCGCCAGTGCATTCAAGACGTTGTGTGTCCCTGGAATCTGCAAATGAAAATCACCCAGGCGACTGTTCTTGCGCCACACCTCAAAATCACTGCCGCCCAACCCATTGGGTTTCACATCGCTCGCGCGCCAGCTATCGTCCGCACCAAACCCATAACGCGTATAGGGCGCTCTCGCCGTGACCAGCTCGTGCAGGACGCGCTCCGAGTCGCCCCAGCCAATTATATGGCCGTCCGGCGGGACGGATTCCAGAAATTGATGGAAGGCCCTGGCGATCTCGTCTACATCGCGATAAATATCCGGGTGGTCCATCTCGATGCTCGTAACGACTGCAATATTCGGGCTGAGCCCAAGAAATGCCCGATCGTACTCGTCGGCCTCGATGACGAAATATTCTCCCTGGCCTGCCCGCGCGTTTCCACCCAATTCCGGAATGATGCCGCCTACGATGGCCGCGGGGTCAAGTCCTGCATCCGTCAGGATTGTTGCCACCATTCCGGTCGTCGTCGTTTTCCCGTGAGTACCTGCGATGGCTATGGTCTTTTTCCCTTTTGTCAATTCAGGGAAATAATCATAGCGTCTGACTATGCGAATATTTCGACGCCGCGCCTCTTGTATCTCCGGATTGTCCTCGGGAGCCGCTGAGGTCGTGAGCACCAAATCGGCGTCTTGCACGTTTTCGGCACGATGTCCAATCTGAATCTGCGCGCCCAGCCTGGCTAGTTCGTCCGTCAGCGACGATGCGACTATATCCGAGCCGGATACCGTCTCGCCGCGCGCGATGAGGATACGAGCTATCGCAGACAGCCCGATTCCGCCGATACCGATCAGGTGGATTCGCCGCGGACTCACGCGCTCGCTCCCGCCATCGATCGGAGCAATTCTGCAATCCGGCCCGGCGCACAGGGCTGAGCGAGCGCACGCATCGCCGCGCTCATCTTTTGCAGTTGTTCAGGCGCGTCGAAAAGTTCCCGTAGTGTTGGGATCAACTCAGCGGATAACGCGCTGTCGTCGACCTGCATCGCCGCTCCCCGCTCCACCAGAAATCTGGCGTTATGCTCCTGATGCAATCCCGCAAATGGACCCGGCACCAAGACCGCCGGCAAACCAAGCGCAGGGAACTCGCCCAATGTCGCCGCCCCTGCCCGGGCCACCACAATATCCGCGGCGGACAGAGCGTCCGGCAGTTCATCATCGAGATACCCGTATACTCGCACACGCGCGCGCAAATCGCCGGGCAGCCCCCCTACCTCTTCGTTTACCCACGCCTCGTCGTTGCGTCCCGTGAGATGAATGACCTGGGCTAATCGCGTGAGCTCAGCCAGGTTGGAAAGCGCCGCCTGGTTGATATGATGTGCTCCGCTACTGCCTCCAAAGATGGTCACCGTTTGGATATCAGGATCGAGGTGGAATATCCGCCGAGCCCTGGCGCGATCCGTTTGGAAAAACTCGGCGCGCACCGGATAACCGGTAACGACCGTCTTGCCCGGCGTAAAATGGCGAGCCACTTCCGGAAATGAAATCGCCACCCGATCAGCCCATCGCGATATGACTCGCACAGCCCAACCTGGTTCAAGATCGGGAAGGTAGACTACGCTTGGAATGTGCTCGGCAGCGCTTGCCCAAATCGCCGGTGCACTGACGTAACCACCTGTCACAAAGGTCACCTGCGGTCTGAAAGCACGAATCGCCGCCCGGGCACGGCCGGTGCTCTTGACTAATCGCCACATGTTCCGGGCCGCCGTCCAGGGCGATAGACCCCGTATCCCGCCCGCTTGAATCGATTGAAATGGAATCAGAGCGCGCTGGGTCAGCCGCTCCTCTATCGCTCCCCCGCGTCCCAGGTAGAGAAACTCAGCGGGTTCCGTTCCGTGTTTCCGTATTTCGGCGACGACGGCTAATGCTGGATACACGTGTCCTCCCGTTCCGCCACCCGAAATTAAAAGTCGCATCGTCTTCCTTCGCCGGCGCCGTTGCTCCGCGAGAAATACTCAGCAGCACCCCGACAGCGGATAGCGAGGCGACCAGCGCCGAGCCGCCGAAAGAAATGAATGGCAGAGGCACGCCCGTGAACGGTATGGTCGCGGTCACGACCGCAATGTTGACAAAGGCCTGAAAAATCAACCAGAAGGTGAGACCGGCTGCGAGCACCTGGCCAAAAGGATCCGCGGACTTGAACGCGATCCGGAATCCACGATAGAGCAGAGCCAGGAAAAGCGCCAAGACCGCCCACGTGCCGATCAGCCCCAATTCTTCTCCCAGCAGTGCAAAAATGCTGTCCGTATGCGGCGCCGGCACGTAACCGAATTTTGCATACCCTGAGCCCAAGCCCCGCCCCACGAGTCCTCCAGAGCCCAGCGCAATTAACACTTCGGCGATCTGGTAACTCTCGCGGCTCATCATCGTAAACGGGTCCTGGAGAAACGTCAGCCAGCGTGACATTTGGTAAGGAGTGTTCGCAATCACGATGGCAACCGTTATGCCGCCGGCAAGCAGCAGCAGCAAGTACTGGATCACATCGGCACCGGCAATGAAAAACATCGCCATCGCACACAGCCCGATAATGACAGCCGTGCTGAGATTTGGCTCTCGAATGATGAGCCCCGTGACGACGCCGACGAATATGGCAAAGGGCAACAGTCCGTAGGTGATATTGCGCAGCTTTTCACCCTTGGACGATAGCCACTTGGCCATATACACAATGACAGTAAATTTAGCAATCTCCGACGGCTGGATAGATCCACTCAGTAGCCAGCGGCGTGACCCGTTCACCTCCGGCAAAAACAGCAATCCGACGAGTGCAACAATCGTCAACCCCATGAGGGGGATGGCGAGTTTGCCCCAGAGGCGGTAATCCACCCGCATCAAAACGAAGAGGAAGACCATACCAATCGCCACAAAACCGGCTTGCTTGACGAAATCGGATGAGGGATCGGCATCGCCCTGCCCAACGTTCGTAGGGAACGTGATGCTGAAAATCATGATCAAGCCGATCACCAGCAAAACGATCACGATGAAAAGGAGGACATAGTCGATGCGCGGAATCTCTATTCCCCGAGTCCGTTCTTGTTGTATGGCCATCGCGCTCCTCTTAGCCCGCCGGTCACCCCGCCGAGTTAACGATCCGCTTAAAGACGTCTCCCCGTTCGAACTCGTTCGCAAACATCCCGAAACTGGCACAGCCCGGCGAGAGTAAGACGACGTCTCCTTCGCTCGCCAACTTCCCGGCCGTCCTGACCGCCTGAAGCATAGTATCGAATCGTCCAGCGATGATACTTTTCCCGTTTGCCTTTTCGACCGCCTGCGTCAGCCCGTCGGTCGCGGTGCCCTCTAACAAGATCAGATAGCGCACCTTGCTCACGATCACTCGAGCCATCTCCTCAAAGTCGAGTCCCTTGTCCGCGCCTCCGGCAATCAGTACCAGGTTCTGCGCTCCCGGCGCAAAAACTTTTATCGCCGCGATGGCCGCGGCAGGCGCCGTCGCCGTTGTATCATTGATATAGCGCACGCCGCGAATCTCGCGCACCAGTTCCTGGCGATGTTCTGAGCCACGGAAATCCGCAAGCCCTCTCGCCAACTGCTCCGGCGAGGCCCCCCAGACCGCTGCCAGGGCAATCGCGACGAGAGCATTCTCGATATTGTGCGTCCCGACGACGCGCAATTCAGTCGCGCGCATGACGGCGTGCCGCTCGCCGTTCCAGCGCCAGACCAGCACATCACCATCCAGAAACGCCCCCTGGTTCAAGGTGCGACTCGCGCTTGTCCATACCACCTGCCCAAAAGCACGCGGCGCCAAGTAGGTCAGAATTCGATTGTCAAAATTTAGTATAACGAAATCGCCCGACTGTTGATAGCGGAAAATTACCGCTTTAGAGTCTGCATAATCATCCAGGTCCCGATACCGGTTCAGGTGATCGGCAGAAATATTCGTGATGGCCGCAATATGGGGGCTGAGTTGGTGCGGCACCAGTCCTTCCAACTGCCAGGATGATAACTCGAGCACTACCGGCGAATCCGCATCGATATGGTCCAAGAGGTCGAGCGCCGAAACCCGTAAATTGCCCGCGACGACCGTCTTGGGGTTGATCTTCGCCAGAATGGCACCGACCATCAACGTGGTCGTCGTCTTGCCTTTTGTCCCCGTAATCCCGATGACTTGGGCAGGACCGCGAGGCAGGCGTTCCAGGAACAACCCCATCTCCATCTCGACCGGGACGCCGTGCTGTTGCGCAAGCTCAAGCCAGCGCGACTCGCGCGGCACGCCCGGATTGCGGACGATGAGGTCTGTATTCAGAAAATCCTCTTCGCGGTGCTCCCCCAAAACATACCGGACGGGCAATCCCTGGAGCATATCCAAAGAAGACTGTAATTGCTCCGCCTTTTTCAAATCCGTCACGGTGACTATTGCCCCTTGCCGGAGCAGCCACCGGGTGACGCCCAGGCCGCCACCGTGAACCCCCAGCCCCATCACCAGTACGCGCTTGCCCCTTAACTCCATCTTTCACGCCTTACAAGAGCGCCAGCGCGATCCCCAACATCCCGGCCAATAATCCCGCGAGCCAAAAGCGTTGGACGACCTGAGTTTCGGACCAACCCAGCAGTTCAAAATGCAGATGCAAAGGCGCCATTTTGAAAACGCGCTTGCCGTGAGTCAATTTGAAATAGCCAATCTGGAGGATGACCGAAAGCGTTTCCGCCACAAAGACCAGTCCGATGAGAGGCAACAATAGCCACTGCCCTGTCATCAACGACACTGCCGCTAGGGTCGCCCCGAGCGCCAGCGATCCCGTGTCCCCCATAAAGAGTTCGGCGGGATGCGCATTGTACCAAAGGAAAGCCAGCAGTGCACCCACGACCGTAAAACAGAAGATAACCAGGTACGGCTGCCCCTGCAGGAAGGCAATCACGCCGTAGCACGCGAACGCGATTGCCGCGGTCCACCCTGCCAGGCTGTCCAGCCCGTCCGTAAAATTCACCGCGTTCGACATCCCGACGATCCAGAACATGGCAATGGGAACGTACAGGATGCCGATATCGATTTTTTCCGGTATGGTTGGAATCGCCACGCTGTGCAGACCGAGCGGATAGTGGAGTGCCAGCGCGAATATGAGCGCAAAGATGGTTTGCCATATGAATTTCCACCGCGCCGAAAGCCCACTGCCTTTGCGCTTGCCCTGCAATCCAGCGACATCGTCGACGGCGCCAAGCACTCCATAAGCAAGCATTGTTCCGATCGGGACGAGAATAGAGCGCCCGATCAATGTGTTACCAAGCAGGTTTGCGATATTAAGCGCGCCCGTGATTAGAATCACCGGTACGAGGACCATCACGCCGCCCATCGTCGGCGTCCCGGTCTTGGTCTGGTGCTTGGTCGGTTCGTCAATCCGGATCTGTTTCCCAATCCCGACGGATTTAAGGATGCGGATCAACGGTCGTCCCCAGACGACTGCCAGGAAGAAGGATATTGTCCCGAGCGTCAGAGGCCACGCCATCAGAGGTGCTCCGTCTCGCCGTTCTCACCGGTACGTGCCAATGCCGAGACGATCTCTTCCATTTTCGCACCGCGAGAGCCCTTGACCAGAATCATGTCTCCCTTACGCATCACCTCGCGCAAGATCTCGACTGCCCTGCTATTGTTTTCGGCGAAAAACGTCTGCGCCAATCCGTCTTCCAGAGCCGCCTCTCCTATCCACTTGCCTTTAGCGCCCACGGCAACCAGGACCTCAACGACCTGCGCGGCGCGTCCTCCGACGATGCGATGTCCCCCCTCCTCAAAAGCCCCCAATTCCAACATATCGCCCAAAACGGCAATTTTGCGCCCATCCAACTCCGCCAGCAGGTTGAGCGCGGCGAGGGAAGATTCGGGGCTGGAGTTGTAAGTATCGTCCAGAATTGTCGTCCCATTCTCAGCAGGAACCGCGATGAGACGCAACTGGGCGGCCACATCCCGCAAGCCGCTTAGGATCTGGTCCCAGGACAAGTCATCCGCCAATCCGACACCGGCAGCCGCCAGGGCGGTGTGTACGCTATGCCGGCCGAGCAGGGGTAGTCGAACGTGCAGTTTTTCCCCAGCGTAATGCAGATCAAATGCGATACCTTCGAGACCGAAACTTTCAATTTCGTCCGCCCAGATTTCGTTCGACGGCTCGAGCCCATATAACACTACCCGTGCCGGTGTCCATTCCCGCATTCCGCGGACGAGGGCGTCATCCCCATTGAGAACGGCGACGCCGTCCGCCGGTAGAGCCCGAACCAGTTCACCCTTTGCCTGGGCTATGCGCTCCACGGTGCCGAGCCGTTCGAGGTGACTGGGTCCGACGTTCGTGACCACGCCGATGCTTGGCTGCGCCAGGCGGCACAGTTCCCGAATTTCGCCGATGGCGTACATCCCCATCTCGAGCACTGCGCGCTGATGTGTCTCGTTCATTTTTAAGAGAGTGAGCGGCAGACCGATCTCATTGTTGAGATTGCCTCTGCTCTTCAGGGTTACATATTGACGCTCCAATACGGACGCAATTAATTCCTTGGTGGAACTCTTGCCAATACTCCCGGTAACGCCGATTGCCTTACAATTCGGGAACCGTCTCCGCCAATAGGCGGCCAATTCATGCAGGGCGTGCAAAGTGGATGGAACAATGAATAAGGTTGGGACAAGAGTTTCGGGGCCAGGTTGCAACCCGGCGACACCAGTGCTGGTTTCGACAACACGCACGCTCGGACCTAGCCCCGAACTCTTGACGCGCTCTTCGGCCAGAACTGCAGCCGCGCCGCGCGCGAGCGCATCACCGACATATTCATGACCATCATGCGTCTCGCCCTGAAGCGCAACAAAGAGAGCACCCGCGCTCACCTGCCGCGAGTCGACGACCACTTCAGCGATGGTTACCTGTTCGGACCACGACGGTCGCACGTTCAACAACGCTTCAAAAGCATCAGCCAAAGTCAGCAAATAAAGTCTCCCCAAACAAGCCGAGTCCCCCCTCTCACGCGTCCGACCCGGGAAACAAAGTTGCTCATTTGGTCGCCAAGCGTACGGCATCGGGCGGCAAGCCCGCCAGAGCCACGATTTGTTTTGCAACGGACGAGAATACCGGGGACGCCACCTGGGATCCCCATTCCGACGTCTGCGGCTTGTCCAACTTCACGAGAATCACAAATCGCGGATCGTCGGCGGGCAGGTAACCCGCAAACGATGCGATAGTCCAAACGGGATCATAGCCGCCGATCGTTGGGATTTGCGAGGTACCGGTCTTGCCCGCGATTCGATAGCCCGGCACAATCGCCTTATTTGTAGATTCGACCGTGATGGAATCCCCAAGAATTTGGCTGAGCACGCGCGCCGTTTCAGGGCTGATGACTTGCCGCACCACTTCGGGCTCTGTCCGCACCGCTTTGCCGTCCGGGCGGCGTATCTCGTGGATGATGTAGGGGCGCATCAACTTGCCCTGGTTCGCGACCGCTGCCACCGCCGCCGCCATCTGCAGCGGCGTCACGGAAATGCCCTGCCCATATGAATTCGCCGCCAAATCCGAGTCACGCCAGCGTCCATCGCCTGGAGACTTGACATCGCCTCCTATTTCTCCTGCCAACTCCACGCGCGTCTGGATGCCAAAACCGAATTTGCGTACGTATTGGTAGAATCTCTCGGTTCCAAGACCAATGCCAATCTTGGCGGCTTCGACGTTCAGCGATTTCTGGAGTACCTGCAACAAGGTTACTCGACCCGGGGCAATATTGTCGTGGTTCTTGACCGTAATCCCGCCAAATTGCAGGCTCCCATTGTCGTCGAATACCGTTCCCGGCGTGATCGTGCCCGCATCGAGCCCGGCCGCGACCGTCACGATTTTGAAAACAGATCCCGGCTCATACTGGGCGCTGATGGTAGAGTTGTTATAGCGCCCAATGTTGGCTGGGTCATAATAGGCATTCAAGTCGGCAGTGGGGGATACGGCCATCGCCAATACCGCGCCGGATTTGACATCGAGGATGATGATAGAGCCACCTGTCGCGCGGGTGTCCCGGATGGCATTAGCAAGCTCTGTTTCGGCAACGCGCTGGATGCCGCTGTTAATGGTTAGCGTGACATTGGCACCGTCAATGGCCGGCTCGTTCGTGGGAAGGTCGATGGGAATCAGGTCATGCAAGGCATTCCCCGACCCGAGGATTTTCCCATTCGTCCCACGCAAGTCTGCATCTTTGTATTGTTCGATGCCATATGCAGGTTGGCGCCGTAGATTCACGTAACCAATCACGTGAGCGGCGAATGCACCCGACGGGTACTGGCGGACGGTCTTGACCTGAACTTGGAGATTGGCGAGCCCCAATTCCGGCTCTTTGGATTCGAGCCGTGTCTTGAGGTCCTGGACAGGACCCCCGATCTCCAGCGACACATCGCGGGCGAGAATGACATCTCCGCCTTTGGTATTCAACTTGGCGAGAATCGCCTCGCGCGACACCTTGAGGAGAGGTGCCAATTGGGTCGCCAGCTTGTCGCGATCCGGAATTCCATCAGGCGAAATCGTTATCGTAAACAGGAAAACATCTGTCGCCACGCGCAGATCATCGCGTGTGAGAATGTCGCCGCGGCGAGCCGGAACTGATACGTCCACACGGGATTGTCGTTCCGCCAAGCGGCTCATCCTGTCCCATTGGATGATCTGCCAATAGAAAAGCCGCACCGCCAGGAGCGCACCGATCACAAAAATTATAATGAGCGCCAATCGCATACGCAGTGGCGCGCGGGATGAAGTTAGATCGGGCATGGTCGACCTTACGGACTGGTGGCTTCAGCGGTATGCGGGTTCTGCAAACCCGCGCGAGCGAGGAGATCATTCCACCACGAGACGACATCAGACGAAGGCGCTGTTTTGGCTCCTACCGAAAGTTTTCCAGTTGTCAATCCGGGTTTGGCGGACTCGATCGGGTAATTCTTGACCGTGAGATATTTGATTTGGTCCGGTCCCGCTAGGTGCAGTCCCAACGCCCGGGCACGTGCCTCGATTCGGCTCGGCGCCATCAAAGCTGCAATATCGGCTTCCAATTGGGCGTTCTCCTGCGAGATTCGTGCCAATTGATCCTGTTTGTCATGGATGCGCTGACCGGTGATTGCCGCCTGGCGGGTCTGCTCCATATAGACGGCGCCGACGAGAATGACCGTGAGGATCACCAAGAGCCAAGTGCGGACATTGTCGAACCAGAGCCAACCTCGAGCGCTCTGAATCTGAGAAATGGATGCATTCATATGATTACCCTATCGAGCACACGTTCGGCAGCTCGCAATTTGCCACTGCGGCTGCGCGGGTTGGATAACTGCTCGTCACGCGCCGGGCGCACCGGATGCTTGGTCAGCACCCGCAGATCTTGACAATCACGAAAGAAATTCTTGACGATGCGATCTTCGAGCGAGTGAAAGGTGATGATGACGATCCGTCCCCCCGGGGCGAGCACCTCGCCAATCTGCGGCAAGACTTCCTCGAGCATCTCCAATTCCCGGTTCACCTCGATGCGCAGCGCCTGGAACGTCCGCGTCGCAGGATGCATCCGCCCATGGCGCCCGATGGCTCTCTCGATGACGCCCGCCAGTTGGACTGCCGTGTTGACCGGCCTTGCCGCGACGATGGCTCGGGCAATTCGCCGGGAGGCATGGTCCTCGCCGAACTGAAAGATCAAGTCCGCCAGATGCTTTTCAGAGAGCGTGTTGACCAAATCGGCGGCCGTGACGGCGTCATCGGGATTGAAACGCATATCCAGTGCGCCTTCACTCTGAAAGGAAAAACCCCTCGCCGGGTCGTTCAACTGCATTGACGAAAGACCCAAATCGAGTACAATACCCTCAACCGGAACAAAGCCACGTCGCTCTGCCACAGCCTTCATATGGCTATAGTTCGAGTGCTCCAGCACCAACCGGTCGCCGTAGGGCGCCAGATTGTCGGCGGCGAGCGCCAGGGCTTGCGGGTCGGCATCGATCCCCAGAACGCGCCCCGAGGGTGCCGAGGCGTCGAGAATGGCGGCGGCATGTCCACCGGCCCCAACCGTCCCATCGATGTAACGTCCTTCCGGATGCGGAGCGAGAAACTCGATAACGGGCTGAAGCAGGACGGAAATATGCTCGCGAGCTTGTGGCGCGTAACGTGCCCTTGGCATGGGACTAGCGATCCGCCTTGCCCGCGGCCCGCTTCATGATCTGTCCCATGCGCTCCGCAACGGCATTTACATCTGATTCGATCTTGGCGTTGGCTTGCTTGTACCGTTCGGGACTCCAGACCTCGACCCGGCTGACCACGCCGACGACGACCACTTCGCCATCGAGACCTGCAAAGTCGCGCAGATTCTGGGGAAGGAGAATGCGACCTTGTTTGTCTGATTCCGCGTCGATCGCCATTCCGAGAAAGTAGCGGGCCCAGGCACGTGCATCGCTCAACTCGATTCCTTGCTGGTCGATCTCTTCAGCAATGGCTTGAAATTTGGATCTGGGGAAAATAAAAAGGCAGTCGTCCAGACCACGCGTCACGACGACCCCCCCTGCTAATTCTGAGCGCCACTTGGCAGGTAATGTCAATCGTCCCTTATCGTCAATGGTGTGTTGGTGTGAGCCGAAGAACATGCGTTCCATTCCCCACTGGGCTATCAGAACCGGCGTTCTAATGAGTCAACTTCCCCACTTTGACCCACTTTTACCCACTTCTGTGCTCAGATTATCCCACACCTCGGACGCGCTGTCAATAGGGAAAATGGCAATTTGACTGTTTTTTAAGGTACAGAGAACAGAAAGACCACCGGTCGCGCGGGTGGTCTCCTAAGTAAGCAAAACGAGCGCTTGCAGTCCTAATCATAGCATCACGTCTAATCCCTGTCAAAGTGCCTTTTCGACCAAAGTGGATCTTCGCCAGCTCTTTTCCACAGGTTTTGCACAATTAGATTCCAGCCGCGAGGAGCGCATTTTGCCCCTATTCCAAAATCGCGTAAAATATGCCTTGTACCTCACATTTTCGCCTTCATTAGGTAGAGTATGAGCCGCGTCTTTACTTTAGAGCGTTTGCAATCCATCGACCAGGAGTGGGACGAAAAAACCAAACGCGCCCGCCAAATCGACGAACGCCTGGCTTCAGATCCGGCGGTCACCGCCAGACGAGCCGACTTGGAGGCAGAGGAAAGACTGCACGCCGAAGGCCGCTCCACCCTCCGCACCCGCGAGATGGAAGCCAAGAGCGTCGACTTGGAGATAAAAGAGATCGAAGGGCGGCTGTACGGCGGGCGCGTGTCCAATCCCAAAGAACTGCAGGACTTGGAGAAAGACCTCCAAATGCACAAGCGCCAGCGCAGTCATCTGGACGACCAACTGCTCGAGTTGATGGAAGCCGTCGATCAAACCCAGAAACGTGTCGACGAAAAGTCAGCCGCGCTCAAAAAGGTGGAGGGGACACGGGCGACTGACGTCGAGTCCCTCTCCCGCGAACGGGAAACCATTACCGCCCGGCTCGCCGCACTAACCGCCGACCGCGAACAACTCCGCGCCACCCTCGATGCCGACGCCCTCCGCACCTACGACTATCTGCGGCGCACAAAAGCCGGGCGCGCAGTCTCTCAAATAAGAACCGGCGCGTGCAGCGCCTGTGGAGTCTCTGTCCCGACCGGACTGGTCCAGCGCGTCCGCGCCGGGAGCGAGCTTGTCTTTTGCTCCGGCTGCGGTAGAATTCTCTCTGGATAAAATATGGACTATAATGGACTTGTTTCGGCATTAGAATCTGCCCGCAGGAGCAAAGACGGATGAATCTGCTCGCGTTATTTCTCCTCCTGACCGCCCCTATGCGGATCACCAAAGACACAACTCTACCGCCCAACGGACAATATCGGCAAGCGGTTATCATCCTCGCCGACAATATCACCTTCGACTGCAATAATTCAACCTTCACCGGCGATGGAACCGGCGTGGGCATCCTGATTCAGGGTCGCACCGGGGTCACAGTGAGGAACTGTCGAGTACGTGGGTTTGACGTCGGATTGTATGTGGTCAGCGGCAAGAGGTTCGCCTTCGACAACAATGATTTCAGCGGCAACTATGTAGACGACAACTATCCGATCGAAGACTTGAGACCCATTCCACATGGCGGCATGATTCTAAACGGCATTCAAAACTCCCGTGTGCTTGGAAATACGTCGAACGGAAACATCGCGGGCATTCAGATTCTGAACTCACAAAAGATCCAGGTCTTGAGGAACACCACGAGCCGGAATCGCGGCTGGGGCATTTATCTCTATGGGACGACTGTCAGCACCGTGTACACAAACACAGCCGAGTATAATAATCGTAGCTGTTGGAGCGGACTCGATTCGGGCTGCGGGTCCGCCGGAGTCGTCCTGACCCAGCAATCCGACCGCAACTCGATTGCGTGGAATAAATTGAACTTTGACGGCGATGGCATTTACCAGGGGAACACTCCGGCGACTGCCAGTCACGACAATGATATTTTCAGCAACTCTATCTCCCACAGTGTCGCTAATGGAATCGAAGCCACCTTCGGACGGCGCAACTATATCCACCACAACACTTTTACCGACGACAATTACGGCGGCTGGTTCGGCTACTCCCAAAATCTCCGCTTTGAAAACAACATTGTTCGAGGCGCCCACGTTAAGAGCATCCAAGCCGACAATGCACAGTTCAACACATATGCCGGCAACACATTCGACGGTTCCGATGTCCTGCTCCAACCATACCTGGGCGGGACGTGTACCGGCAATACCTTCAGCAATAACTCGCTCAAACAGGCGCAGATAGAGACCTCGGGCTGCCAATGACCGCGAGAATCGCCGTCGTTTCTTTTTTTGCCTTGTCGTTCGGCTTGCCCTGGTTGATTACTTTTCAGACGCCTGTTGCTTGGGCAGGCCGCGATCTGCAAGGTCCTGCACCCACCGAAGAGCCCACGAAACCCCCTTATATTTTCCCCACCCCGATCTTTATACCGACCTATGGAAGCGCCGGTCCCGTCGCTTCAACCCCTATCTCCACCCGTGCCGCTGCACAACCCTCAGGCGAGCGGACCTACACTGTAGTAGCAGGTGACAATCCATGGACGATTGCTCAAAAGCTATATGGAAATGGCGCCAAGTACCAGGTCATCATGACCGCCAACGGGCTCACCGACTCGACCAAGCTCAAAGTCGGAATGGTGCTCAAGATTCCCGCGACCGATGCAGCAGGACAGCCCCTGCCGACCGCCGCCCCCACTCTTCTTCCACCCACCTTGGCGGCGCCCTCCCTCCCGGCTCTCACTCTACAACCGACGCCTGCGGCCGCCACTGCTACACCCACGCGTTCCCCCGCCGCAAATAGTCTTCTTCCCTCCTCCCTTTCCGATGCAGCCGCGCTCGCACTCAACGTCATCACCACGCTGTTCATTTTCGGAGCCATCCTTGCCGGTATTTTTGCTGTTCTCGTCTACCGTCGTTCGCGCCGGCTGGAGGAGATGACGGTGTTTGTGCGACGCCTGCGGATTCGATAAAATATCAAGGGCGAGCCGGCGGCTCGCCCTATACAGAAATCGCTTTTTCTATTCGATCCGCGTTCATTCCCCTGATGCGCACCACTTTCCTTCGCGATGCGTGCCCACTCACAATTTCGATCTGCGACCTGGAAATCCCCAATGCATCGGCGAGAAACCTGATCAGGGCGTCATTGGCCTTACCCTCAATCGGCGGCGCTTTCACTCGGACTTTGAGGGCGTCGCCCTCGAAACCGGCAATTTCACTCTTGTTCGCCCGCGGCACGACTTGTACCTTAAAACTCACCGCGCCGTCCGCTTGCCGCGAGAGAGTAATCACCGGACAAAGACCCCGCTCGCAAACCGGAGGAGGCTCAAAGCTGCCAGCAAAAAGGCCCACGCGCTTTCCCTTGTGATGAGAAGAAAAGCCGCGGCATACACAGACGCAAAAGCGACATACCCGGCATTCGTTCCAAGCACAATGGCCCTGGGCGTCGAGGCACTATGGACCAATTGCCGCATGCCGATAACCATCAGCGGCATTTCCACGACGGCGATGAATAGCAGGACGGCAAAGACCATAGCCTCTACCATAGCGTCCTGAATCAACCCGGGCAGGTTAGCGCTGATGCCGCTTGCCGCAACAAAAATGAAACCGGCGATCACGAGACCGAGCAAGCCGGAAAGCGCCAAGTCGCTTTTCAC
>JBLMXX010000010.1:0-4921 GCA_050257995.1 Acidobacteriota bacterium
ATTCCCCGCAGACCTGCCAGCCCGGCGCCGCGCAGGAAATGCATTAGGACCGTCTCCACCTGGTCGTCGGCATTGTGCGCCACGGCGACCGAGCGCGCTCCCACACGTGCTGCGACCTCCGCCAAAAAGGCGTAACGTGCCTCGCGCGCCGCTTCTTCGAGAGAGAGCCGCGCCTCGCGCGCCAGCACCGCCACGTCCTGCGCGTGGACCGTCGCGGGCAGGTCCCACTCGCGCGCGAGGCGGGCGACAAATTCCGCATCGGCATCCGCCTCTTTCCCGCGCAGTTGGTGGTTCAAGTGCGCCACGTGCAGCGAGATTTTCAGTTCCCCTTGCAGGGAATGCAAGGCGTGCAGCAGCGCCAGCGAATCCGGTCCGCCGGAAACGGCGACGACGACCGTTTCGCCGGGCGGAAACAGCGCGTGACGCCTAATGGTCTCGCGGACAATGTCTAGCACCTACACCCCCGTACAGGCGATTCACCGAATCGCCCCCACATACGGGCAATTCATGAATTGCCCCTACATACGGGCGATTCGCGAATTGCCCCTATCACGCCCCGTTCAGACCCAGCGCCTCCGCCAGCTCGCGCAAAAAGAGCTCGGCGTCTGTGACGAGTCCCAGCGCCTGGAAAGTGCCGCGGTCCGCCAATTTGGTCACCACCGCCGGGTTGATGTCCACCGCCACGATCTTGACGGACGCGGGCAGCATATTCCCCGTCGCGATCGAGTGAAGCATCGTCGAGATCATCAACGCCAACTCGACCTGCCGCGCCGCCGCACGCATTCTCCGCTGCGCCTCACCCATCTCGGTAATCACGTCCGGCAGGGGTCCGTCGTCGCGCACCGAGCCGGCGAGGACCAGTTCGACGTTCTGCCGGACGCATTCGTACATGATGCCTTCGCGCAAGATGCCCTGCTCCACCGCGTTGCGCAGGGACCCCGCGCGCCGGATGGTATTGATGGCGACCATATGGTGCCGGTGCCCGCCTTCGACGGGCTGACCGCTGTGCAGGGCGGTGCCCAGCGAGGTCCCCAGCAGCGCGGATTCGACATCGTGCGCCGCAATCGCATTCCCGCCGAACAACGCTTGCACATAGCCGGCGCGTACGATGCGCGCGAGGTAGGGACCCGCGCCGCTGTGCACGATGGCGGGACCCGCGACGACGAGGATCTTGCCGTTGTGCGCTCGCGTCTCTTGCATCTGGCGCGCGATCTCCACAATGACCAGTCGTTTCGGTCGCTCTGAAGAAACATCGCTCGCCATGAACGAGAAGAGCTCACGCTGGCGCGACCGCTGGAGCGGGAGGACGCGGATGCCGTCGTGCCCCACGACGATCGGATCGCCCTTTTTCACATCCGCCATCGGCACCATCCACGCGCGGGACTGCCGCGGGTCGGCGACGATCACCAGGTCCATCTCCGTCGCCTCCACGTCGACCCAGTTCCCGTTCAGCCGGACCTGGGTGGCAAGGTGCGTCGTCGAGTAGAAATCGTCGGGCAGGATGCCATCCGCCGGGGCAGGCTCGGTCTTGACGTCGTCGCGGGAAATAATCGTGGCGCCAAAGCCCTGCAGGGCGAGGAGAATGCGGTGCAACTGCTCGTCGGTGGCGGCGGAGATCTTGAGGCGGGCAAAGGAAGATTCTTCCTTGCGCCGCCCCACGCGGATCTCTTCCATATTATATTCGCCGCCGAGGTCCATCACCGTATCCATCACCGATGGCAGGATCCACGAGTCGATGATGTGCCCTTCCAGCGTAATCTCTTCACTAAAGCCGTTCATCGCTTCTCCGGGTTCAGGGTTTTATCTAGATTCGACGATCCGCAATGCCTATCCCATGCGTGGGCGACCAGCCCAATATCGTCCTTGCGGCGCGATTGCTGCACCGCCACGAGGGTGGGCAAGCCCGGGTGGGATCGCGGGGAGGAGGCGGGGCGCCGGTCTGCGCGGCGAGCCGGTCGACGTAATCCCCATAACGGACCGGCGCGTCGACAATATTGAAAATGGAGCCGGCAGGCGCGGCCAGCGCGGCGGCGACTGCCGCCGCCATATCGGCGACGTGAATGGGAGAAATATAGTAGCGACCATCGCACGGGACCTTCTCCGAACCGGCGCGCAGGCGGGCGATCAAATCATCCTGCGCGGTGCCCTGACCCATGAACGAGCCGCCGCGCAGAATGCACCACTGGAGCCGCTCCGGCGGAACGGCGCGTACCAGCGTTTCCATTTCGACGACGGGCGCTGTCACCGCCGCGCGCCCGGGCGCCGTGTCGAGCGGCACACTCTCCTCAATCCACCGGTCGCCGCTGTCCGGATAAGCCATGACGATACTCTGCTGAACATACCGCTGCACCCCGGCAGCCCGCGAAGCGTCCAGCAGAAGGCGGGTGCCTTGTGTACGCAATTGTGTATTGGCTGACCAGGCGCCGGGCAGGGTCGGATCGCGGGGAATAGAGGTTGCGGCGTGGACCGTTGCGTCGCACTCTTGCAGCCAGGAGGCAAGTTGGGCCGCCGATCCCGGGGCCAGCAGGTCCCCCTGGACCACCTCGGCGCCGGCAGCGGCAAGCCCTCGCGCTTTATCCGTCGAACGCGCGAGAGCGCGCACAGCAAAGCCCTGGCGCAAGAGCAATGGCACCAGGTGGTAGCCAAGAATGCCCGTCGACCCTACAACAAATACCCGCACCAGAGCATACTCCTTCGAGGATGCCAGTATATCACGGCGTGATGAAAAGCGCTAATAGAGGGAACCCTACGTCTGAAAACGGTCTCTTGGCATTGCCTGTCGGGGGAGAAAAATTCGAGGCGAGGCTGCAAACGCACATGTTACGGTAGTTGCGTGTCCGATTGCAACCGTTCAATTGCTCAAAGAGATTTGCTGCAGGGTGCGTACCGTTTTATTCTCATAGTTCACAATATCAAGCACAGAGACGCGTCCGGCAATAGCGAAATCCTTCCGATTCCAACTCTGAGCTATCTCAATGCATTTCTGCGGGTCTTTGGAATTCCCGATACCAACATGCGGGATGAAATCGATATCTAACCTGCGATGGCTGAACAATTTGTCCGCATATAATCTGTCGTGGAGTTTGGCGATGCGACTATAGCCTTCATCTGGAACCAGGAAAGCATGATAAAAGTCGTTAAAGGCATCTTTGTTTATCGTCGCACTACGGAGACAGAAATCGAATGGGCGTAGACCCTGTGCTTGCTTTTGAATTTCGATGATGAAAGGTTTGACAGCCCAATCGCTTACTGCAAATACAATTGTGAAATGAGGTTCAACAACGCCATAATAAAGGTTGTCGTGCTGCTTGCGGAATTCCTGTATTTGTGCATAGTCCTGTCCGGATAGCTCCGGATAGACTAAAACCAGTAATGTCACCGGGCTCCTCTTTCTAGTGCGTGGCATCTCTCGCAAAGGATGTGGATATTCTAGAATGCGATATTCCTGTCCTGTATGGCCGAAGAATTTGGTGTAGTCGTGTCCGGAAACGGGCCAGTAAGGATGTATATCGGAAATGATTGTGTTTATCTCTGCGCTCCTCTGTATTGTTCAAGCAACTCCCGGTCGGACAATACATGGTTTTCTTTTCGACCCATGAAATAGTACCCTGAAGCCGCGTCCAGCGTGCCCGGCCTCTCAATCAGGAGGTAATCAAAGTACTTGAAATAGAAGGAGGTCAGCATGGCAAAAGCACTCAGCAATACTCTAGCGGTTTCTGACCTTGCAAAACTCATGAGGAAATACCGGTAAGACCAGGCGAGTGCCATTCCCGGTCCGCACACGGCTCCGCTGTCCACTTGATCGAATCTCTTAAACAACCGGCGATGACCCAGATGCGTAAAACGCGTGAAATCATACTTGCCCATATGGACTTGTTGCATAAAGGGCGTCTCTGCATAGACCAAGCCATGCGTCTTGAGCACCCGATGGATTTCTTCGACGCAGCGATACGGGTCGACGACGTGTTCGAGCACGGCTTGGATAATGACACCGTCAAATGAATCGTCTTCAAAGGGAATTTCGTGGGCGTCACAGATCAACATCGTGCGTGGTCCGAACGACACATCCGTCTCAACCAGGTCCAACCGACCACTCGAGACCAGGGAATCCATTCCCACCCCGAGGATGCTGCCGCCAATGACCAGGACTCGAGGTAAAGGGTTTGCGTCCACCAGCAAATTGGCGAACTTTGCATAATTCTTCCTCCCTTTAATGTTTGCATCAATCGTCGGAACCAGTCGCTCAAACATTTTTTTGATTCGGCTTGGTCGCAGATTAATAGTGGTGGTACGCCGAGCAACAAAATCGTCAATGGAGAATACGCTGGACTGTTCATCGATGAGTATGGGAATGCCATTGAAAACGGGATACCGGGTCGCACATGCAGAGTTGGAACAGGTCAGGTGCCCATTGGTCGTGCTCAGTTTCGCCTTGCAGATTGGACAGCGAAGCAAATCTTGAACGTTCTGGGATATTTTGAGCGATTTCACGAGGTCACTCCTTGCGGAGAAATCACGCATGTTGCATTTCGGGGCAACGCCGAATGGTCCTTATCCATCATACCATCGGCAATAGAAATAGCCAAGTGGGTCGGTGTGGGTTGTAGTTCACATTGGGGGCAGACTGTCATTCCGAGGCGCGGATTTTGCGCCGAGGAATCTCGTGCATAGAAAACGAGACCCCTCGCTGCGCTCGGGGTGACAAACTCGCCCTAAACTGAACTACTTCTACAGGGTGCCTGTTTTTGATTCCTGGCGCGATACGTTATATAATGTAATTGGTCATGCATTACAAAACCTATCTTGTTCTTCTGCTCGCTCTGGCGCTGGCGGCCTGCTCGGCTTTTTCCGCATCAACGCCGACGCCGGAGCCTACGCCCGACGTTACGCCGACTCCCTCTCCCGAACCTACTGCGACACC
>JBLMXX010000011.1:0-5396 GCA_050257995.1 Acidobacteriota bacterium
GCGCAGAGCCAAAGCGACCAGTGCCATCGCGAGGACGACGAGCCAGGTCTTTTTCATGTCTTTTTGGCTACCACCAGAATGGAAACCCCCATCGGAAAATCCACCCGCGCCACGGCGCGCATTTCGGCGACGGCGATGGCGCCCAGCCACTCGTTTAGCCGGTGCGGCAGGGGCGTCGCCAGGTCCGACTGCACCGCGCGCCCGTCGTTCAGACCCGGACGCTGGGCGAGGCGCCACGCCATGACGAAAGGAAGGAAGAGTGCGTTGGTGTACGTGACGCGCTCGATTTCCAGCTCCGCCCGGGCGATCTTGGCACGCAGTTCACGCGCGGTATAGCGCCGCTGGTGGCCGACGGCGACGTCGTGCGTGCTCCACAGCCATTGATAGGCGGGCAATTGCGTAACCAACCGTCCTCCCGGCTTGAGGACGCGAGAAATTTCGGCGAATGCCACCGCATCGTCCGGGATGTTGCAGATCACGTCGAAAGAGACCGCGAGGTCGAACAACCGGTCCGGGAAGGGCAGATCGGTCAACGAAGCCATAAAGGCGCGGTCCCGTGGGATGCCGCGCGCCCGGCAGAAAGCGAGCGCCTGCTCCGAGATGTCGATGCCGATCGCGCGCCCATAGGATTGGAGAAGCTGCAGGTTGGCGCCGGTCCCACAGCCCGCATCCAGGATCATGGCGCCGCGCGGGACATACTGCGCCAGCACGTTCTGGACGAGCGTGCGGAGCCCGCGGTACCACCAATAATTGTCTTCGACCTGGAACATGACCGCGTATTCGTCGCGCTGCATGAGCATGGCTTCGTGGCTCACTGGACGTTTACACCTGCCAATCGAATTCGATCCGGAACCGACGCCCCCGCCGGGCGTTCCACCCGGATTTCTCCCAGTGTCACCGGGTCGCCCAGCGCTGCACCTGTCGCCGCGTGGTAGGGCACGACCTGCAGATCATATTTCCCCGGCGGAGTGCCCGCGTCGACCGGCAAGTCGTGCAAGTCCATCAGGATGGTGTTCGGATGCCAGGTCGAACTGCCCGCGCGGTTGCCGAGCGGCACGCTGTCCCACTGCGACACGATCGCCCCGTCCGCGGGGACGACCATTCGCAAAGAGACGGCATAATCCTCGCCCACCGGTTCGTCAATTTGCCAGTATAGGCGCACCGCACTGCGCCGGCCCGCCGGGACGGAGGGGGGCGCGTCATACCCGCGCAAGCGCAAGTTGCCGGCGAACGCGACGTTCAGTGGGTACGCGATCCTGGCGGCGTCGACGGACGGCAGCGCGGGGACGAAAAGCGAAAGCGAGATCTCGGTGCTCGTCGCGGGCGCATCCACCTGATCGAGCAGCACGCCCTCCTGGTTCAGCAACTTTTCAATGCGCCGCTCCGGGTCGTCAAAAGGCACATCCATTTGGAGATACCAGACCCGCGGGCGGTTCCGGAATGCATCCTTCACCGCGGCGAGGTCCGCCTCGGGCGACGTTGTCCCGTCCGCCTTCAATATGGGCAGCGATTTCCAGGGCAGGAGATCGCCGGCATAGTACCGGTACAGTTCCTCCGCGTGCGGCGAATTGAGGATCATAAAATCGCCGGGTTGCACCCGCTCGCGCAAATACTCTACCCAGGCGCGGTGATCGTCCTTGCCAAAGCGCGGATTGAAATACAGATTGCCGAGCGAAAGAATCGCCCCGATGAAAAAGACGGCGAGTGCTGGAATGGCGACCACCTTCCACCGCTGTGCCAATACCGCGATCCCGGCGGCGACGCCGATATAAAAGGCGGGGCTGATCGAGATGAGGTATCTTGAATTCTGGTAGAGCGGTCGAATGAAGGAGGCGGCAAAGACGCCCAGAGTGGGCACGAGGAGATAGGCGAGCAAGGTCGTCGTCGCCGTCGGCGCGGCCCTCCGGGAAATCCACGCGGGCACCGCGATGCCGATGAGGAGCAGCCCGAGCATGACAGCGTCGATCCACCTCACCTGCGCAAGGTCGACCGTGATCCCTACGCTGAACGAGTTGAGCAGGTCGCGCAAAATGATATCCAGCGGGACAAAGTAGGGACCGGCACCGGCGTTTCCTGCCATGCTCGCCTGGATCAGGGGGACCAGCGGGCTCGCAGCCGCCACTGGCACGGCGGGCAGAAAAACCCACGCCCACCCGGTTCGCCCGGCGAGCAGGGCGATAAGGATCATGTGAAAAGGGATGAGGAAGATCGAGTAATAGTGCGTGTAGAGGGCTGCGCACGTCGAGGCGAGATAGACCAACAGCCACGCGCGCGGGACGGCCCGGCTCGAACCGTCCGCCGGAAAGGCGCGCAAAAGCGCATAAACTGCCAGTGTGCTCCAGAACAGGACGAGCGTGTACGGGCGCGCTTCTTGTGCATACCATACGTAAAAAGGCGAAAGCGCGCCGAGAAGGGCGGCGACTGGCGCCGTTCTTGGGTGAAAAAGGCGGGGCAAGCGCCGGCCCCAGCGGCGGGCGAGCGCGTACAGGAGCGGAATCGTCGCAACGTTGGCGGCAAGCGAGAAGAATCGCAGTGCAAATTCGCTCGTGCCGAACAGGGGGACCTGGAGTTTCAGAAATACAAAGTACAGGGGCGGCACCGTATCATAGGTGACGACGGTCTGGATTAGGATGGTATTGGCGAGCACCGTACCCAGGTCTCGCGTCGCCCGGTATACGCTGAGACTCTCGTCCCACCAGATCGGTTGTGCGTCCAGGCGATAGACGCGCAGGGCAAACGCGAGCAGCACGATCAGTAGGAGGGCGACGCGCTCTAGAGGGGGAAAGTGGTCCAGTCCCAATCGTAAGGTCTTCATCGGCGCGGGCAATTATACCGCGATTGGGGGAAAGGGTGAAATTCCAGCGGACCGTGGGCAGTGTTCAGTGCCCGGTGTCAGTTTTCAGTTTCTGACCTCTGTCCACTGAGCCGAATGACGTGCGACGCTGGCAGCCGCCTCCGGACGCTTTTCGAGAGCAGGCACCAGCTTGATGAGCGGTTCTTTGGCGCGCGCGGTGGTGTGCTTGACGAGCAGGTTGCGCGTGTAGAGATAGTGAAAGCCGATCTCTTCGAGCGGGGCACGCAAGCCGCTTTCGTACTCGCGCACGCTGACGTAGATGGGACGACGCGGGGCAGCCCAGAGCAGAGAGAGCGCCGAGCACAGGAGGGTATCCCCGTACTCGCGCGCCTGGGGGTTCAGCCAAAAGCGCAGCCAATACGCGGCACTGCCGCGCAGAACACGGACGGCGCCCGCCAATTCACTCTTCACCTCCAGGATATAGCCGGTTCCCTGGACCTGGTCCCACCAATCGTCTAAACGGCCGACCTGCCCCTCCGGCGACAACACCCCTTCCGCGATCTGCACGGCACGCGGGGTCGTCTGCGTGTATAATCGGAGCAGGTTCCAGGCATCTCGCGAACGCTGGCGGCGGAGGTGAGTCGTTTTCGTAAGATGGGAGGGTCGTTCCGTCAGGCGATAAATGTCCTCGTGAGCATAGGCGGCGAATCCCGCCTGGCGCAGGACGTCTTCGGTGGCATCGCCGCCCGAGATTTGCGCAAAGAGATGCTGCCCCCCGCGGTCCCCGATCGCCTGAGTGCATTCGGCGAGAAGGCGGTACCAGATGGAAACGGCGTCCTCGCGTGCGTCGAGCGACGGCGCAATGAACGCCAGGTCCGCTTCCGGACGGTGGGCACGCCAGCGCATTTGGAGAAAGCCGAGCGCGCGGCCTCGCCCGGAGGGAGGAGAGAGGACGATGGTTTCGGTGCCGATGGGACTGAGCGGCCAATGCGCTGCCATAGCCGCACGCAAGGGCGAGTGCGGCCACAGGACGGCGCGCTCCAGGTCCATCTGGATGCCTCGCCGCTGCAGTTGCTGGATCGCGATCAGATCACTCAGGGTCAACCAACGTGTCACCGGTTCCAATCCTTCCGCCATCATTTTACCAGAAGACCGTTTAAAAAACAAGACACAATGAGTGCTATAATCGATGCATGCAGGAACGGGACCCGCAGAGGAGCCATTATGCCCGACAAGCCGGAGCCAACGTATAACTCGCGCAGGTACCAGGGACAACTGGAACGCGAATTGATCCTGGGTGGGATTGTCATCACGGTGTTCGTCGGAGGAGGTCTGATCGCGCTGATCTGGGGCGGCGCTGCCTTTTTCGCGGCCATGGGCTGTTTCGCGCTCGCCCTGGGGGGGACGGCCGCGATCTGGTTGTTCTTGAAATTGCTGGAGAGGATCTCGGCCTAACTGTACTTTTCGGCGTCGGCGCTGTTCGTGACGCGGCGGGCTTCGATCACGTTCGGGAGCCGGTCGATCTTGTTCAGGATACGGGTCAGCTGGTCCGCGCCGGAGATTTCCAACGTCGCCGTGATGATGGCGATGCGGTCCTTGTGGCTCACCACCGCGCTGGTCGACGTCATGTTCACTTTTTCGGCGGCGACGATCCCCGAGATGTCGTGGACCAGCCCGGAACGGTCGAACGCCTCGACGCGCACGAGCACCGGATACGCCGTTTCGGGAGCGCGTTTCCAATCGATGGCAATGAGGCGCTCCCGCTCGCCGTCCATCTCCACGATATTGCGACAGTCCCGGCGGTGAATGGTCACCCCACGCCCGCGCGTGATAAAACCGACCACGTCGTCGCCGGGCAGGGGATTGCAGCAGCGGGCGAGCCGCTGCAAGACGTCTCCGATCCCCTCGATGGTGATCGACGCCTCGGGGGCTTTGGGCAGGACCGGGGCAGGCGGCGGTGCCGGAGTGGGTGGTTCGGTCTTGGCGCGTTCGGCTTCGAGCAGCTTGATGCTGATGGTCGATAGACTGATGTCCTCGTGCCCGATGGCTTCTAGGAGATCGTCGGCGTTCTTGTAATTAAAGAACTTGGCAATCTCGTCCAGGTTGCGCTGATCCAGGCCCAGGCGGTGCAATTCCTTGTCGAGCAGGTCGCGTCCTTCCGCGATCGCTTCGGTGCGCGCCTGGTGCTTGAACCACTGGCGGATTTTCTCCCGAGCGCGTGCCGTGTGGACCAGCCCCAGCCCCGGGTTGAGCCAGTCGCGGCTGGGGTTGCCTTTTTTCGCCGTCAGGATCTCGACCCGGTCGCCGGTGCGCAGGCGGTAGTCCAGCGGCACGATGCGCCCGTTCACTTTGGCGCCGCGGCAGCGATGCCCGACCTCGGTATGGACGTGATAGGCGAAATCGATCGGGGTCGCGCCTGTCGCCATCTCAATAATGTCACCCTTGGGCGTAAAGACATAGACCTGGTCCTGGAACTCGTCTGTCTTGATCGAGTCCACGAACACGCCCGCGTCGACAATGTCCTTGCGCCAGTCCATCATCTGGCGCAGCCAGTTGATCTTGTGCTCGAAAGCGGCATCGTGCTTCTCGTCCGCTTCTTTAT
>JBLMXX010000012.1:0-6310 GCA_050257995.1 Acidobacteriota bacterium
GACGGGGCGGTGCTCGACCCGACCTACCGGGCAGGTTACCTGAGGAAACTGGCGCTCGAAGAGATCGAGCGCCTGGAGCAAGAGACCGGCGTGCCCAGCGTCGCGCTCGGCCAGCTCGGTCCTCCCGAAAGCGGCAAACTGCTGTACGAGGCATTCCTGCTCAAGATGCGCTATCACACGCTGGACACGGTGCTGAAACAGCGCCCGAAAAAGATCGCCGACGCGCTCTACCGCTATTTATTAAAGCACGACGGCCTCCGCCGGATGATCGTCTCCATCGGTTTGCCCATCCTCGCGCCTGACGGTTCGCACATCCTGCGCGGTCCCTTTATTCGTATCCCGGAACGCGCGGATACGAACGACGTGCCGCTGACGCCGGCGGAAGTGGACGCGTATGCACGGAAGGGCTGGGTGGATTTGCGCCCCGAAAACATGGCGCGTTGGCGCGAGCGGTTCGAAAAGATGCAGCGGGCGCAGCAGCAGATTCGCGGGCGCGGCAGCGCGGGGATTACCATGGAGGCCTACGTGCAGGAGGAAATCCACATCGGGGACGTCGTCGCATGGGTATTCAACAACGAGGAGATCGGATACCGCATCAAATAAACGGTAGCGACGTCCCGTCGGGACGTCGCGGTGAGACGTCCCATCGGGATGTCTCTACCCCTGGAGGCATCATGAAAATCGACGTTGGTGTTCTCGTTCCCAATCTGCTCGACATTCCGGACGTCGCGCGGTCCGCCGAGGAAATCGGGTTTGACTGCCTGTGGACCAGCGAGACACAGCACGAACCCTTTCTGCCCCTCGCCATTGCGGCCGAGCACACCCGCCGCATCGAACTCGGCACCTCGATCGCGGTGGCGTTCGCCCGTTCGCCCACCAACCTCGCGCACATCGCCTGGGACCTCGCGAACGCGTCGAACGGGCGATTCATCCTCGGGCTGGGGACCCAGGTCAAGGCGCACATCGAGCGGCGGTTCGGGATGGCGTGGGAATCCCCCGCGCCCAAACTCCGCGAAATGATCCTCGCCATGCGCGCCGTCTGGGATTCCTGGCAGGGCGACGGGCGGGTGAACTTTCGCGGCGACTATTACAAGATCACCCTGATGACGCCGTTCTTCAACCCGGGACCGATCGAGCATCCTGCCATCCCCATTTACA
Source organism: Acidobacteriota bacterium (assembly GCA_050257995.1). Lineage (GTDB taxonomy): Bacteria > Chloroflexota > Anaerolineae > UBA4142 > UBA4142 > JBLMXX01. The sequence continues at coordinate 1,159 of JBLMXX010000012.1, forward strand.
TCGCGGGCGTGAACGAGCACCTCTGCCGCGTCGCGGGCGAGCTCTGCCAGGGCTTTCACGTCCATCCGTTCCACACGCCAAAATATATCCGCGAGATCGTTCTGCCGAATATCGAACAAGGCGCCCGCCGCGCCAACCGGGCGCGCGGGGACGTCCAACTCTCCAGCGCCATTTTCGTCGCGATGGACGACGCCGAGCGCGACGCCGTCCGCGCGCAGATCTCCTTCTATGCCTCGACGCCGACCTATCGCACGGTGCTGGCGGTGCACGGTTGGGAAGAGGCCGGGCAAAAATTGAGCGCGCTCGCGGCGCGCGGTCAATGGGATGACATGCCCGCCCTCATCACCGACGAGATTCTGAACGAGGTCGCCATCGTCGCGCCCATCGACGAGGTGGCGGCGCGCATCCGCTCCCGTTACACGGGCTTGCTCGACCGCATCACGCTCTACGCTCCATTCTCGCCGGAAGAAGCGCCCAAGTGGCGCCAATTGGTGCAGGCCTTTCGCGGGTAGTGGTTTGCATAACGCCTGAAATGGTTAGGAAATTCTCATTTGGCGTCGCATTGACTTTTCGCCCGAATCGGCATATACTAGGGGCGCAAGGATGCAGTGAGGAGAATGACTCGGGCATGAATGGATTAGTTGCCCGCGCTGACCGGGCAGATTATAAAAGTTGGACTCTTAGCACTAGACGCGCGCGCGTCTGGTGCTTTGTTTTTGCGTGAGCACGTTGCAGTGAGTCGGCCCGGGGCAATGGCCCCAATTCTCAGTCAGGAGGGTTTGATGGACTCCAGCATGATTGGCAAGATCGAGAAGGCAAAACGGTATGCCGCGGAAGCGAATCGCCGGGTTGTCTTCCAACAGTTCCGAGTCACGGTCGAAGGAGACAACAACACCTGGATCGTCTCCTTGGACAACGGGCGTTGGTCGTGCGGCTGCCATTATTTCTCCACCCACGGCCTCTGCCAACACACCATGACGATGGAACGCGTGCTGGGAAGTATGCTGCCACCGGTGACGGAACCTGCGCTCGCGACGGCCGGTGCTTAATTGAATAGCAAGTCACCGTAAATCGAGAAGCGACAAGCCGTTTCCGCTTTACGATCACGACCAGGGCGAGACACTTGCGATGCAGGCGTCTCGCCCTCTTTTATTTTTCAAAGATGTGTGTTATGATTGGAACAAGGGAACATGCTGAAACAGAAGCGTTTCTGGGTGGGGCTGATCGTCAGCCTGGTCTTGCTTGGATTCGTTTTCTATCAAACCGATCCGGGCAAGATTCTCGACTCGCTGCGCCAGGCGCAGTACGTCTATTTGATCCCTGCGCTCGTCCTGTATTTCATCGGAGTCTGGATCCGCGCGGTCCGCTGGCATTTTCTCTTGCGCTCGCTCAAGCCGATCGACATCCCGTCTCTTTTTCGCGCCGTCGTCATCGGCTATATGGCGAACGATATCCTTCCGGCGCGGATGGGTGAGCTCGTGCGGGCGTACGTCCTGGGCCGGCAGGAAGACGTGAGCAAAGCCGCGACGCTCGTCACGATCGTCGTCGAGCGCATATTCGACGGCCTGACGATGCTGACTTTTATCGTTGCGGCCTCCTTCTTCCTGGACTTGCAAGACGCGGAACTGGCGGGGCGCTTGCGCTTGGTCGGTATCGTCTTCATCGTCGCCATCGCCGCGCTTGCCATTCTGGCAGGGATGCCCCGACGCGTCGAGAGGATGGCCGATTTTTTCCTGCGGCGCCTTCCGTCCGAGTCGCTCCGGGAACGCGCCGGCAACCTGACCCGCTCTCTCCTCAACGGGCTGGGCGCTCTCCGCCGTCCGGTCGACTCGTTCGCGACTTTCGGGCTATCCCTGCTCGCCTGGTTGTGCGAAACAGGCATGTATGTTCTGATCGCTCTTGGGTTTAACATAAGCTTGCCCTTTCCGGTGTTCTTACTTGCGGCTTCGTTCGCCAATCTCGTGACCATTGCGCCGAGCACTCCCGGTTACGTAGGTGTTTTTGATGCGCCCATCGTCTATACGCTGACGCTCTTTGGAGTAAACCAGAACCTGGCAACGAGCTATACGATCGTCCTCCACGCGGCGCTCTACCTTCCGGTGACACTTTTGGGACTGTACTATGCCTGGCGCGCGGGGGTGTCGCTCACTCAGGTCACGGGATCGGCAAGTGAAACAGATGCGAGCCAGGTTCCCAGCAGCACCTAACCCATTATTCACAAATCACTAACCACTGTCGTCCTTTCGGAGGTTCGCCGTGGCAGGCCCATCCGATCACGAACTCATTAGCGAGATTCAATCCGGCCGGCGCGAAGCGCTCGGCGTCCTATTCGATCGTTACAGCCCGCAACTGTACGAGTTCATCTACCTCATTACCGGCGACCGCGATCAAGCCGCACGGCTCCTCGGCGAAGTATTCCTGCGCGTCCCCACCGCCATCGCCGGGCTGGCAGAGCACGAATTGGTGCCGGGCTGGCTCTACGGTCTCGCCCGCGAAGCCTCGCTCACCTACCTGCGCCAAAAGGACTGGCTCGATGCCCTCCCGCCTTCGGACGAGCCCACCGTGTCCGGACTGCCGGGCGATATCTGGCGCGCCGCCCGGGCGATGCCCGCCTTTCATCGCGCCGTGCTCGTCGTCGAGGAACTGCACGGGCTTTCGCCGACGGAAAAGGCGCGCACGCTCAATGTCTCGCGCACCGATATCCCTCGCCTCGTCGAAGAGGCGCGGCGCTCGTTCAACCAGCAATTCGACGTCCAGGCGCGCCAGCAGGGACGTCCCCTCTCCACTCAAGTGGACCCGGAGCGCATCTGGGGCATTCACCGCCGCCTCGGAACGGACGGTTCCTTGTTCGGCTATCTGCCCACGGTCGTTCTTCCCGAGTCCCTCGCCAACGCCCTGCGCACTCGGATCCTTTCGTCCGTGGGTGTGGAGCCGGCGGATGAGAATCCTGTCATCATCACCCAGGAAACCGAAACCACGGAACAAGTGGTGTTAGAAGCGGTGCCGGTACCGCCGCCTCCGACCTCGATCCTGCCGGAGGGGTGCAGCGTGCCGGTGATCGCCACCGCGCTCTTGATCGCGCTCGTCATCACGTCAGTCGCGGCCTGCGTCGGATTTTTCTTCGTGCGGGACTCGACGCCCCCCACCGTCACCAAGATCGATCCGCCGGACAAAGCCAATGTGCCGCCCGTCGCAAACGCCGCTCTGACCCATGTCATTGTTTCGGCGTCCTATACGGACGACCGCGCGGTGGACGTCAAGAGCGTCCTGCTGGTGATCGATGGACGCAACGTCACCGATCAGGCGCTCATCTCTGACGCCAGCCTTACGTATCCCACCGACCTCGATCCCGGCACGCACACTCTCCTGTTGCAACTGCGTGACACGTCAGGCAACAAGGCCTCGCGCGCATGGCAGTTTACCATTCTGCCCGCGGCGGAAGCCACTGCCACCCCGGCGGCCACGCCGACGATCACGCCAACGGCAGGTCCCTCTGCGACGCCGACGGCGACGGCGACCGGCACTTTGCCTCCGCCGCCCGTCGTCAGCGCGTTCACCGCGAACCAGACGACCGTCCGGGCGGGCACCCCCGTGCTTTTGACCTGGGCGGTGAGCAATGCGGATGTGGTCTTTCTCAACCAGGACAAAGTGGACCCGACCGGCAGCCGGCTCGTCACTCCCACCACGACGACGGCCTATCATCTCATTGCCAACAACACGGGTGGAACGACCGACCGGATGATCACCATCACGGTCCAGGCGCTCCCGGATTTGACCGTCACGGATGTGAGCGTCAGTCCAACCGGTCAAGTGACCTACACGATCCGCAACAGCGGCGTCGGCGATGTTACCCAGATGTTCCTGATCCAGGTCCTCGTGGACGGGCTCATTGTCGATTCAAACCGCCGGGTCTCGACTCTGCCCGCGGGACAGGATGTGTCCCTCTTCGTCCCGAATTATATCCTCACGGGACTGCACGTCGTCACGGTACGCGTGAACGGCGACCAGCAGCTCCAGGAGGCCAGCACGACTAACAATGAGCTGACCCGGACCCTGTCGGGCCCCACGCCGACGCCGACGAATACGCTTACGCCGACGAGCATACCAACCAGCACGCCGACCAGCACTCCGACGAGCATACCGACCAACACGCCGACCAGCACGGCGACCAGCACGCCGACGGCCACGGCGACCATCGTGGTAACCGGCATCAGCGCCACGTTGACGTCGACATCGCCTTACACGGGGACGTGCCCCGGGAACGCGTTCTACTCAGGCGTCGTCACGACGACCGCTCCCGTCATCGTACGCTACCAATGGGAACGGAGCGACGGCATCGTCAACGGGCCATTCAACGTGCCGGCGGGGACGACGCCGTTGACGGTGGCAGACCAGTGGCTCTCCGCGCCGCTGGGCACATCCTGGGAACGCGTGCACGTTCTGCAGCCGAACGACCTGGCTTCGAACCAGGTGTTCTTTACGAATAACTGTCACTAATCGATACCCCTGGATGCAACTTGATCCATCCAGGGGTATCGTCGAGATACAACGATGGCGTTGGTCTATCTCACCGCAGCATGGGTCGCGGGCATCGCCGTGGCTCGCCTGACGTCCCTGCCAATCTATCTCTGGGCTATTCTTGCCGCGCTTCCGGCCGGACTGCTCCTCATCTGGTGGCGCGATCCCCTTCTCCGCCGCATTCATCTCTGCCTTTTATTTTTCATTCTCGGCGCCCTCCGCTGCACGCTTGCCATCCCCGCCTTCGATCAACAGTGCCGCGTGCCGCCGGGCGAGAGCGCCACGCCGCTTGCCTGCCGGAACGATCAGGGACCGGTGCTTCTGGAGGGCGCGGTCGTCGATCCTCCCGAAGTGCGCGATCGCACCGTCAACATTCGCCTCTCCGTTACGCGCGCGCGGTCCGGGGATGAGTGGCAGAATGTCTCCGGCCTTGCGCTGGTGCAGGCGCCGCGCGAGACGGACGTGCGCTATGGCGACCGCCTGCAAGTCTTCGCCGAACCCGCTACACCCTCCGAATCCCCGGAATTTTCATACAAAGAATACCTGGCGAGACAGGGCATCCACTCGCTGATCCGCACCTACGGCGGTGGCATCAAGGTCCTTGCCCGCGACGAGGGCGACCCGTTTCACACGC
>JBLMXX010000013.1:0-8338 GCA_050257995.1 Acidobacteriota bacterium
TTGACTACCGTGAATGGCGTGAGTCTGCAAGTCCGCGAGGGTGAAATCCTCGGCATCGCTGGGGTGCAAGGCAACGGGCAGCGCGAATTGGTGGAAGCCATCACGGGCTTGCGTCCGGTCGCCGGAGGCAAGACGACACTGCTGGGGCAGGATATTACGCACGCGACCCCCCGCGAGATTACAGAGTTGGGAACCGGGCACGTGCCGGAGGACCGCCACAAGCACGGTCTGGTGCTCACGTTTACTGTGCGCGACAACCTGGTCCTGTGTACCTATTACGAGTCTCCGTTTGCACGGGGCGTGGAAATCGACGAGGCGCAGATCGAGCGCGAGGCAGAGAAACTGGTCCAGGAATTTGACATCCGCACGCCGAGCACGTCCACAATGGTGGGCTCGCTTTCCGGCGGCAACCAACAAAAGGTGATCGTCGCGCGAGAACTGGACCGTCCGGTGAAACTGCTTATTGCCAACCAGCCGACGCGCGGTCTCGACGTCGGCTCGATCGAATTTATTCACCGGCGCATCGTAGAGGCACGCGACCGTCGCACCGCTGTCCTCCTGGTGTCCGCCGAACTCGACGAAATCATGTCCCTGTCCGATCGCATCGCGGTGATGTATAAAGGGCGCATCCTCGAAACGCTGGATGCCAAGGACGCGACGCGCGAGCAGTTGGGCTTGCTTATGGCCGGCGTGAAAGGAGGCGTGCATGTCTAGCATTGCCGATGTACATCCGCCCCAGACCGCGTGGCGCGCGACCGTGCTCCGGGTCCTGGATACTCTCAGCATGCCCGCACTGGCGACCCTCCTGGCGTTCGTCGGCGGCGCGCTCATCATCTGGGTGACCAGCGGAAGTCTGGGGACGGTGCTGGCGGCATACGAGGGTATGATCAGCGGAGCGTTTCTCAAGACGCGCGGGTTTAGCGAGACACTGGTAGCGATGACGCCCTATGTCTTTCTGGGTCTGGGTCTCGCGGTTGGGTTCAAGGCGGGGCTGTTCAATATCGGCGTGGAAGGTCAATTCTACATCGGCGCGATCAGCGCCGTATGGGTCGGCGTGGTCTTTTCCGGCTTGCCCGCGATTGTCCATTTGCCGCTAGTGCTCCTCGCCGGTGCATTAGGGGGGGCTATCTGGGCGGGCATTCCGGGGTTCCTTAAAGCGCGTACGGGCGCGCATGAAGTGATCACGACGATGATGATGAACTATGTCGCGTTCCGCTTTGCGGAATTCGTTGTGAGCGGGCCGCTGCGCGACGAGCACTCGACGGCGGTGCAGACTCTGAGAGTCTCCCCCAACGCGGAGCTGTGGTCGCTCCATGCCATCCCGGCGCGCCTGAGCGATCCGCTCAACGCACTGGGAGTAGCGATCTTTTTGGCGGTGCTCGGGGTGGTCCTGGCGCGGTGGCTGATCGGGCGCCCCGGTCTCGCCACGCGTTTCTCGACATCTTCCCAACGGCGGACGGTGTCACTGGTCATCGCGCTGGCCGTCGGTTTGATCGCGTTTTTTGCGCTTCCTCCGCTCACACAATTATGGTGGCCCTTTTCCGACCAATACGACCGTATGCACATCGGGTTCTTGCTCGCCCTGGTCACGGCGGGCGCGGTCTGGTGGTTGATGTTCAAGACCACGCTGGGCTTTGAGATGCGGATGGTCGGCGCGAACCCGGATGCGGCGCGCTATGCCGGAATCAATATCTCGCGCAACATCGTTGTCACCATGGCGATTTCCGGAGCGCTGGCCGGCGTTGCCGGCACCGCCGAAGTCCTGGGCGTGTCCATCTGTCGCTGCCTGCCGCTCTTTTTCTCAAGCGGCTATGGGTTTGATAGTATCGCGTTGGCTCTCCTCGCCAAGAACAATCCGATCGGCATCTTGCTGGGCTCCTTTCTCTTCGGCGCGATGCGCAACGGTGCCGACCTGATGGAATTAAACTCGGGAGTGTCCAAGTACGTGATCTCGACGATCCAGGCGTTGGTGCTCTTGTTTGTCGCCGCTCCTGCGATGGTCCGGTATTTGCTGAGGATGCGTGGACCACAAAAACTCGAAGAGCAGGCACCGCTCACGCGCGGGTGGGGAGGGTAATATGGCGAACACTACGGTTCAGGTCCCCACGAAACGCCGCTGGTTTTCCATCAGTTTCCGGCAGTTGATCAATCTGCTGTTCGCGGTCTTCGGCGCGGTGGCGGTGTTTGCCGTGTTCAACGCCGTCATCGGAGGCCAATGTGACTCGAATTGTCTGATCGGCACGCTCAACCAGACGGTCCGCTACGCTGCGCCCATTGCGCTGGCGGCTTACTGCGGGCTGATGTGCGAGCGCGCCGCCGTCATCAACATTGGCATCGAGGGCATGATGCTGATGGCGTCGATGGTCGGTTATGGCGTCAACGTGTATGCCTTCACCTGGATGAAGCAGACCGGGATGGATGCGGCCACCGCCGGCGAACTCAGCCGCTTTACCGCGCTGGCGCTCGCGGTCATCTCCAGCGGGCTTCTGGCGCTCCTGCACGCGATTGTGTCGATCCGGTTCAGGGCGGACCAGATCATCAGCGGCACGGTCATCAATATCCTCTCGCTAGGGCTGACGGGTTATTTTTACCGGCAGTATCTGGCGCAGAATATCCCGGCGGGACCGGGCACTTTTCCGCCGTTTGACATCCCGCTGTTGTCGCAAATCCCGCTCGTCGGTCCCGTGCTATTCCAGGGGCAAAAACCGATCGTGTATATGATGCTTGTTGCCACGGTCTTGATTCATTACGTGCTGTTTTACACTCCCTGGGGCTTGCGTACGCGCGCCGTCGGCGAAAACCCGCGTGCAGCGGATACGTTGGGCATCGACGTCTATCGCGTGCGCTATATCAACGTCCTCATCGGCGGCCTGCTGGCCGGTCTGGGCGGCGCGTGGTTCACCCTGGAGGCAGTGGACGTATTCAATCCACAGATGACGAACGGGCTTGGCTTTATCGGCTTGGCGGCCATGATCTTTGGAAACTGGACGGCCTTCGGGGCGCTCGTCGGTGCGCTCATATTCGGACTGGGGAATACCATTACGACCACCGTGAGTATTTTCCGGCCCGACATCCCCTCCCAACTCCCCCAGATGCTGCCCTACCTGCTGACGATTTTCGTGCTGGCGGGCTTTGTGGGGAGGGCGACGCCGCCGGCCGCGGATGGACAGCCGTACGAAAAACAGTAGGTCTTGGCACTGTCATTGCGAACCCGCGCTCTTTAGCGGGTTCGCAATGACAAGCCATTGGGACGCGCTCGAGTGCTTGACAGTCGGCCGCGTTTCTTGTATAATCCATTCCGGTAATTGAAAATCATTTTCAATTAGAAAAGCATGTCAAAGACTTCCATTCCAACCCTTCAGGCGGGCTTGCGCGAAAACAAGCGCAAACTTACCCGTCCGCGCCAGGTCGTGCTGGATATTATCGCGCAGGCGGACCGGCATCTCACGGCGGCGGAGATCCATCGTCGAGCGCGGGATCGGTTTCCCCATCTCGGCTTGACCACGGTGTACCGCACGCTCGATCTACTGGTCACGCTGGGTTACATTCAACGCGTCCATTTCGCCGAGGGGTGTCACAGTTACGCCGCGATTGCGCAGCCTCACGGGCACCACCTCGTTTGCTCTCAATGCGGACGCGCCGAGGAATTTGAGGACTGTGATTTAGAGCCGCTGATCAGGACTCTCAAAACAAAGACGGGGTACACCATTGATTTGCATGTGCTCGAACTGATGGGAAAATGTCCCAGTTGCCAGAACAAATCAAGCCAACTCGGATCTCTAGCCCGGAGAGGCAGTCGAGCAAAGAGGAGCGTCAAGTGAAGTCATGCGCTCTTTTCGTCTTGCTTGTGCTCGCCAGCGGCTGCGCACCGGTTACGGCTCCGACCTCGGGGGCAAACTCGTCTGGTTCTAAGAAGACCATTGTCGTAACCTACTCCGTGCTCGGCGCGGTGGTGCGGGACCTGGCGGGCGACCAGGCGAACGTCGTCGTCCCGATGCCCAATGGTCAGGACCCGCACGAATGGGAGCCGTCTGCCAAGGATATCGAGACACTGAACAAAGCCGATTTCATCGTGCAGAATGGTCTTGGCTTGGAAGCGGGCATGGGAAAGACACTCGCTCAAGCCCGTAAAAGTGGTGTCCGTTTCTTTACTGCTTCGGACTATATCGCCGTTCGTAAAGTCGGGCCTGACGAAGGTCTTCCGACCGGTGACCCGGATCAAGCCGCCGGAGCTAAAGACCCGCACCTGTGGATGGACCCCTTGACGATCAAGCTGGTCGTGGACGCGTTGGCGGTCCGGCTCGAGAGCGATCTGGGGATTGCTGTCGCCGATCGGGCGAGGGACCTCGACAGCCGGTTGGACACGCTGAACCAAGAGTTGGCAGACCAGGTTAGGGCGCTGCCGCCTGCCAATCGCCGTCTCGTGACGGGGCACGAGTCCTTGGGTTATTTTGCCCAGCGCTATGATTTCAAGCTCGTGGGCGCCCTCATACCAAATCTCAGCAGCCAGGCACAAGTCTCCGCCTCCGAACTTGCCGCCTTGAAGAAGCAAATCCAGGATAATCAGGTCAAGGCGATCTTTGTCGAGCTCGGGACACCGCCGGCCGTGGCGTCGGCGATATCGAAAGAGACCGGCGTGAAGGTCGTTCCACTCACGACGCACAGTCTGCCGTCCGACGGGTCGTACTTTACCTTCATGCGGAATCTTGCCCGGGTCGTTACCGACGGGCTCAAGTAACCCAACCTCCGAAGCATTATGGACTGGTTCTTGAATCCCTTCCTGTCAAACGAATTCATGCTGCGCGCCCTTGCCGCCGGTGTGCTCGTTTCCATCGCGTGTGGCATTGTGGGCACTTTGGTCGTTCTGCGCGGGCTTGCCTTTATCGGTGATGCGCTCGCCCACGGAGTGCTCCCCGGCATTGCCGTTTCCCTCTTGCTGGGCCTGCCTGGCATTTTGGGCGCCGCACTCGGCGCTCTGGTGATGATCGGTGGGATCAGCCTTATCACTCAGCGCTCGCGCCTTTCTTCCGATACAGCGATCGGGCTGTTGTTCGTCGGCATGCTAGCATTGGGGGTCGCGATTGTGTCGCGATCGAATTCTTTTAGTGGCGACCTGATCAGTATTCTGTTTGGCGAAATTCTCGGCATCACCCCGGAAGCGATCCTCATCCAGTTGGCGGCAACCCTGATCGTCGCCGTGACCGCGGTGATCTGCATGCGTCCCTTCCTCCTCCTCTCCTTCAGCCCCGAGCAAGCGCAAGTGGCGGGCTTTTCAACGCGCCTGTACCACGGCATTATGCTCCTGCTGATTGCCCTCACCGTGATCGTCTCTTTCCAAACCGTGGGCACGCTGCTCGTGTTTGGAATGTTGCTCGCGCCCTCTGGCGCCGGAGCACTGATCGCGCGGCGGATTGGAGCGATGATGACGTGGGCGGCCATCTTTGGCATCCTTTCCGTTTATCTCGGCCTGTTAGCGAGCTATCATTTCAACGTTGCTGCGGGTTCGATGATTGTCCTCGTCAGTACCCTGATCTTTTTTATCGTCTTCTCGATTCAGAACCTTCGCATCCAGCGGACGCATAGGCTGGAGATGCCGGACCCATGAAATCTTCGAGTACGCAGCCCCATGCCCTTCCCGACCATCACTCAGACCTCCCCCGCGTGCGTGCCCGGAGTCTCGATATCGGTTATGCTGGCGAGTCGATTGTGGCAGGCGTCAACTTTCAATTGGAGGCGGGGCAATCGCTCGCGCTCATCGGCATGAACGGTTCTGGCAAATCCACCCTGCTCAAAACGCTGGTCGGTCTGTTATCCCCACTCGGGGGCGAGATCGAGGTGCTTGGAGGACGACCTGGGACGGCGCCGCGTCAAATTGCCTATCTCAGCCAGTTCCATGGCACAGAGTTTATCCTGCCTTTGCGCGCAGTGGATGTCGTGCAAATGGGGCGTTTCCCAGAACGCGGGTTGCTGGGCCGCATGACCCCGGAAGATGATCGCCTCGTACATGAAGCGATGGGGCGGATGGGCATCGCCGCCTTGGCGGATGCGCCCTTGCGGACCATGTCCGGCGGGCAGCAGCAGCGTACCTACCTTGCCCAGGTCCTCGCCCATCGCGCGGACCTGATCATCCTCGATGAGCCGACGGCTGGACTCGATGCCGCTGGAAAGGACGCTTACATCCATGCCATGAAGGCGGAACTTGCGCGCGGTGCGACGCTCATTACCGCCACGCATGATATACAGGAAGCCTCAACCTGCGACCTAGTCCTCCTCTTGGCGCGCCGCGTCGTCGGTCTTGGTCCGCCGGGCGAGGTCCTGACCTCAGGTGCCCTGCTGGAGACTTTCGGTATTGCTTTCAAGCCCCAGGATCAGCTGGCGAGCGTTGCCGCGGTCGTACAAGAACATGGGCACGATCATTCCCATGCCGGCCACAGGCACTGAATTTTGCGTTTCTGAAAGTCCACCTTTCGCTAGGCCCTGGTCCCCCTAGAACCACCTTTTATGACGAAAGCGATCTGGATTCTCTCTTCTTCTGCGTGCCTCTGCGAGGTGCTACACGTTAGCAGACATTCCGTTGATGTCTACGCACTCTGTTACTTCTGCGCGGTGAACAACCTATGGGAACACCCGAAATTGTTGGCGTATATAGAATCACTCCAGCCATAGAGTCAATCGTAAGCGCGGCTCGCTATCACAGTTGCGATTATCTGCTCGATGAGCATGGAGACTTTAAAGACGATATTCGCTGGGACAGTTTCAAGAATCTTGCGTTACTGGAGATATTGATTCAAGGGAAGTTCTCACCAGAGGAAATGACCTCCATTGGTCAGGATGACCAAGCAGCATACATGGAGTTTTATCTTGACGGCACAGGTACGCGGCTGATGTCTGAAGATGAGGCGAGACAAAGCGACAATCGCCGTGTCTGCTTTTTCTTGCACTTTCTTGATACAGCAAAGCCGATTACAGTAGGTCGAGAGCAAATGAAAATACAAACGGTGTCTGCCTTACCAGAAAGACTCAAGCCCTATACACACTATTTGCCAGTGGACTGAAAAGAAAACGTCTGCTAACACCTGCCCGCCGATTCCGCCACGGTCACAGCATCTTGAGTAGGGTGGTTTGCGCTGGCACAAGTGCTTGCATTTCGTCAGACACTTTGCGGTGGAATGAGTAGACGGCAGAGAAATCCATCACCTCTCTTGAAACCACAGGCGCAAAAGATTCACGCCGTGCGATATTTCTTACAGGAGAATATGCCGATGCAAAACCAACGCGGCACCTTTCTGTCGATCCTGCTTGGAGTTAATGCGACTGCCATAGCACTCGTGACGATAGCTTTCGTGGTTGACCGAGATATTCAAAACAGCTTGGGAATCCAACAGGATTGGTTCAGCACCTTTGTGGTCGTTCTCACTCTCGCCAGATTGATTGCGCTCCGGGCAATATGGAACTTGAAACGGTGGGGCGTGTATACGTATTTTCTGCTCGAATGTGTGGAAGTAGGCACGGGCTTGTTCGTTTTCACATCGGTTTGGACCTTTCCAGTGCGTGCTTTAGGTGCCGTACCGTCTTTTCTCGTCCTCCTCGCGATTTATGTCCTGGCATTGAAACCCAAATGGCATTTGTTCAAATAGATGCTCATCGCGCAAGCGGTAAGGTTACCGCGGAAAATAAAATCCCCGGAACGCGGTTTACCGTCGAATGGCCCAGCCGCACATAGGATGGAGGTTCAGATATAGCGTCGTATCCTTGCGGAAATTGGGGTTATGGCTTACAATCGCTCGCGTGTTTGACGCAACGGCTCTCCAAGCCATCGCCGACGAATTGAAAGAAAAGGTTCTGCACGGGCGCGTCCAGGAGATTATGCAACTGGACGCGTTGACTTTTGGATTTGAGATTTACGCCGGGCACACTAGACACTATCTTTATGTTTCTGCCCACCCGGAGGATGCGCGGGTCCATCTCGCCTCTCAAAAACTGCGCGGCAGTGGCGAGGCTCCGTCGGCGTTTCTGCTGTTACTGCGAAAATACGCGGAGGGAGCCTTCGTGGATTCTATCGCGCCTTTGCCCCACGAACGCGTCCTGCGGATCGCATTTGACCATTCCGTCGAAGGTATTTCGACCCTCGTCGTCGAAACCATCGGTCGGTACTCGAACATCATTCTCCTCGATGCCGACGATGTGGTTGTCGATTCGGTCAAGCGGGTGGGCGCTCAGGTCAATCGAGCCCGCGTGACATTGCCCAAGCACAAGTATGCGCCTCCTCCGGCGCAAGACAAACTCGACCCATCGACACTGGAGCCGGCCAAACTGGCGCGCGCGTTGCTGGACCAGA
>JBLMXX010000014.1:0-5553 GCA_050257995.1 Acidobacteriota bacterium
AGGAACAAGTCGTCGCGGCGATGAAGCATTTTGCCGAATTGGCGGCAGATGGGCGCGAGGCACTGCGCCGGCGCGATGGGGACCGGCTGGCGGTGCTGATAAATGAAAACTTTGATACTCGCCGCCGTATCTTCAATCTCACCCCGTGGCAAGTGCAAATGGTCGACGTGGCACGCGCCTGTGGCGCCAGCGCCAAATTCGCCGGCTCCGGGGGTGCCATCATCGGGACCTACCGCGACGAAACGATGTTCCAGGAATTGTCCACGGCCATGGCGGAGATTGGCTCCCGCACCTTCAAGCCGCAAGTGCTCCCGGTGGGTTAGCCGAAAATGCCGGTATTACAGGGCCATTCCCAAATGGGAGATCCCAAGGCACGGTTCTGCAAGGGACCGTGCCTTTTTGTTTAGGACCGCGCGACTTTATGCGTTGAACAGACTATTGACAAACAGTGTACAACTGTGTATAATGTTAGTCAATCGAGAGGAGAAAGCCTTGACGCACGAAAAGGGCGGCTACACCATCAAAAAAGTTTCAGAGCGGACCGGAATCTCCGTCCAGACCCTCCGTGCGTGGGAGCGCCGCTACGGCGTCCCCAAGCCGAGTCGTGTGCCCGGAAACCGCTATCGCGTATACGACGAGCAGGACATTGCCGACGTGCTCTGGATGAAACAGCGGATTGGGGCAGGCGTCTTGCCGGCTCAGGCGAGTGCGCTCTTCCACGAGCAGGCGGCGCGTCTCTCCCTCAGTCCGCTGGATATTCTCGAGCAGCCGGTCGCCGTGCACCAAGATGCGCTCCTCGCGGCCTTTGAGAAATCGGATGAGCCCCTGGCTCAGCACCTTCTCGACGAGGCTTTTGCGATGTATGCTCCGGAGCAGGTGGCGCTCTGGATCATCCAACCTACGCTCGTCGAGATCGGGCGACAGTGGCTCCAGGGACGCATGGCCGTTTGGCAGGAACACCTTGCCACGAACTTGATTCGCCGCAAGCTGACCGCCATCCGGCAGGCCCAACCCGCGCTTCCCTCATCTGCCCCGCACCTGGTCGCGGCCTGCGCTCCGGACGAAGAGCATGAAATCGGAATGCTCATCCTTGCCATGCTGGCAACCCGGCACGGCTGGCGCGTTTCTTATCTGGGACAGCGTACGCCGCTGAGCGAACTGGTGGATTATGTCCGCCAGGGCAAGCCGACGTTGGCGGCAATTTCCTGCGGTACCGTCATCGGTCTCAGTGGTCTGATTCCACTGCTGGAAGAGGCGAATCGTCCCCCGGCGCCCCTCGCTTTTGGAGGGCGCTTGCTCGACGACGTCCCCGGTTTGCGGGATCGTCTGCCAGGGGCGTTCCTGACCGGTGAGGTTCTGGCGAACATGCGGTTGCTTTCGACCGTCGCGCCGCGAACCGCGTTCTGGTCGCCCCACAAACGGTCGTATGCCGCGGCACAAACCATTGAAGAATATCGCTTCAAGATTGCCGGCGATACCGCCGTCCAGCTCACGCTCCTTGCGAGGCATCCGCAGGCGCGCGGGATGAGCTATGGGATGTTGAATCTAGCGGACACGCTGGCATGCGCACTGGCTTTTGATCTTCCGGAATTGATGGAACATCAGGGAATCTGGTTCAAAGAGTTTATGACGTCCCGCGCTATCAAGGGCGAATGGGTCAGCCGGTCGCTGGAGGCGTTTGCGCGGGCGACGGAAAAATCCCTGACCGCCGACGCGGTGAAGCTCGTCCGCCCTCTGCTCGAACGCCTGCACACCAGTGTGCGCCCGCAGGGTACGCGCGCCGGTTGATCGAACGGATGCGGTCGCCATCTTAAGGAGGTTGATTGTGAATAGAGTTTTGATCACGGGCGGCACCGGATTTCTCGGCAGTGCGCTCGCCAAACAAATGGCTCAATCCGGATACGAAGTTGTCCTCATGAGTCGTAATCCCGGTCGGGTGCGCCAACCGGAACAAGGGATACACGTGGAGCGGTGGGACGGTCGCTCGGCTGGCGGCTGGGGCTCGCTCGTGAATGCCAACACGGCGATCGTGAATCTGGCGGGTGAAAGCATCGGTGCCCCTCCGTTTCCCTGGACGGCAGCGAAGAAACAGCGCATTCTCCAAAGCCGTATCGACGCAGGGCGTGCCGTCGTCGAAGCGGTTCGCCTGGCGCCACAGAAACCGGGCGTGGTGATCCAGTCTTCCGGTGTCAATTATTACGGATTACATGGTGACGAATTGCTCACCGAGGAGGCGCCCCCCGGAACGGATTTCCTCTCGCGTGTTGCTATCGAATGGGAAGCCGCGACCGCGCCCGTGGAATCTTATGGTGTTCGTCGGGCAGTCGTTCGCACGAGCCTGGTGCTGAGCCGACATGGGGGAGTTCTGCCTTACATGGCGCTGCCGTTCCGTCTATTTGCCGGAGGACCTATTGGGAGCGGCAAGCAGTACATCTCCTGGATTCACCTGGCGGATGAGATTGGCGCCATTCAATTTTTGATCGAAAACCCGGCGGCGAAAGGGGCATTCAACCTCGCTGCCCCGAATCCGGTGACCAACGCCGAGTTTGGACGTGCCCTGGCGCACGCGCTCAAGCGTCCATATTACTTCCCCACTCCCGGTTTTGCCATGCGGCTCGCTTTCGGCGAGATGGCGGAGCTGCTTCTGCTCGGTGGCATGAAAGCAATGCCACAGCACTTGGATCAACTCGGGTACCACTGGAAGTTTACAGGCGTGCAAGCCGCCCTGGCGGATGTCTATGATGGTCGATCGGTACAATAGTGGAGGACAACATGTCAATTAAGCAAGCGATGAATGGTCGGGTGTGCCTGGTGACCGGGGCGACGGCGGGTATCGGCAAGGTCACCGCCCGGGTCCTCGCGGAGCAAGGCGCGACGGTGATCGGCGTGGGCCGCAACGCGAACAAATGCGCAGCAGTCGTCGAGGAGATAAGAAGCAAGACGCACAATCCCGCGGTCGAGTATTTGGTGGCGGACCTTTCTTCCATGGACGCAGTCCGGAATCTCGCCTCACAGTTCAAATCCAAATACAACCGGTTGCACGTGCTCGTCAATAACGTGGGCGCATATTTCTTGTCGCGCCACGAGACTGTGGACGGCCTCGAATCGACGTTTGCGCTGAATCACCTGGGTGTCTTTCTCCTTACGAATCTCCTGCTCGACACCCTAAAGGCCAGCGCGCCCAGTCGCATCATTAACGTGTCCTCTGGCGCGCACATGGGCGCTCGCCTGAATTTTGAGGATCTGCAGAATCAAAATGGCTTTGGATTCGGTTGGCAGGCCTACGGGAAATCAAAGCTCGCCAACATCCTATTCACCCATGAACTCGCCCGGCGGCTGGAAGGCACCGGTGTCACCGTGAATGCACTGCATCCGGGCTTTGTCGCCAGCGACTTTGCAACCAACAACGGCTGGCTGGTGAAGTTGGCGCGACCGCTGATGGACCTCGGCGCCATCAGTGTGGAAGAAGGAGCCAAGACCACGCTTTACCTGGCGACGCGACCTGAACTCGCCAATGTCACCGGCAAATATTTCGTCGAACAGAAAGAAGCGAGATCGTCAAACGCCTCGTACGACGACGAGGCTGCCCGGCGGTTGTGGACCCTCAGCGAAGAACTGACGGGTCTGGCGTAGATAGGAACAAATTTCAGTATATTCGTAAAAACGAGCAATCATAAGAAGAGTAGGTAACCTGATGGCAATTTACTTATCAATCAAGGAGATGTGGCGCAATCGCGGGCGGTTCCTGCTCTTTAGTCTCGTTATTGCGCTCATTACGGTCCTCGTCCTCTTTATTGCCGCCTTGGCCGACGGATTGGGCAATGGCAACAAAGAATACATCGAAAAATTAAACGGCGATCTGATTGTTTACAAGGCTAACGTTGACCTCTCAATCGGCGCGAGCCGCCTCAGCCGCACACAGTTAGCGGACATCAAACGCGTGCCCGGAGTCCGAGACGCGGGGCAAGTGAGTATGACGAGCGTGGTGCTCTTGCTGAGCGAGGGCATGAAGCTCAATGTGGCGATGATTGGCGTCGAGCCAGGCAAACCCGGGGAGCCACCGGTACTGCAAGGCAGGGGGTTGGAAGAAAAGCGCGGCAAGGAAGCCGTCATCGACCGGAATACCGCGCTGCGCACAGGTTACAAGGTGGGAGATAATCTCATGGTCAAGTCCATTCAGGGGACGAAGGAAGAGTTGTATACATTGAGGGTGGCAGGCATCACTGACGGGCGCCAGTATTCGCTCCAGCCGACTATCATTGTTCCCCACCTGACCTTTGACCAGGTCAAGCCGGGTCCAGTGACCGCTCCGAATGAGGCAGATTTGATCTCCAATCTTATCGTCGTTCAATTACGAGACTCTTCGCGATGGAAGGAAATGGCGTCCGAGCTGCAAAGCCAGGTGAGCGACATCCAGGCAGTGGACCGCGTGACGGCATATGAGAATACGCCGGGCTACAGCGCACAGCAGAGCACCTTGAATACTCAGCGTTTCTTCACCTTGCTCATCAGCGTGCTGGTGATCGGCGGCTTTTTCCAGATTCAAATGCTGCAAAAAGTTCCTCAGATCGGAATGCTCAAAGCGATTGGCGCGCCCAACCCGACGATTGCGCTGGCAGTGCTGGTGCAGATCATACTCGTCACCTTGATCGGCGTGGGGATTGGGACCGCCGTCACGGTTTTGATGGCTTTCACTTTCCCGGCGACGATACCCATTGTCTTTTCCCCACTCGCGATTGTGGTCGGGATTGTCTCGCTAATGATGATTGGCCCGGCTGGAGGATTCGTGTCCGTGCGGTATGCGCTGGGGGTCGAGCCCCTGACGGCGCTTGGATTGACTTCATAAGGGGATGGTATGACGGATATATTGGAGACCCGGTCGGTTAGCAAAATTTATAATACGGACAGTGGCGCCACGCGTGCGGTGGATGGGGTTACGCTCGCGGTGGCGAAAGGGGAATTGATCGCGCTGGTCGGGCCCAGCGGCTCCGGCAAGACGACGATGCTGGCGATGCTGGCCACCCTCCTCAAGCCGAGCGACGGCACCATCCTGATCGACGGGCAGGAATTGTCCAGGATGAGCGAAAAAGAGCGCACGAATTTTCGTCGTGAAAAGATTGGTTTCACCTTTCAGGCGAACAACCTGGTGCCGTACCTGACGGCGCAAGAGAACGTCGAGCTGATGTTGAGACTGAATGGCAAATATGACCGGGCGGGCCGGGAACGGGCGCGCGAACTTTTAGCGCGCCTGGGTCTTGGCGAGCGGTTGAACAACCTGCCGCGCCAGTTGTCGGGAGGTCAGCAGCAGCGTGTGGCGATTGCGCGCGCGTTGATCCACAATCCGGCGTTGGTGCTCGCCGACGAGCCGACGGCGAGCCTGGATACCGAACGCGCCTTTCAGGTCGTGCAGACGTTTGCCCGCCTGATTCACGAACAGAACCGCGCCGGGATCATGGTCACGCATGACCTCCGCATGTGCCAGTATGCCGACCGCGTGATCCAGATGATGGATGGTGGGATCCGGCGCACGATCGACGACGCCGAAGCCATTGC
>JBLMXX010000015.1:0-6369 GCA_050257995.1 Acidobacteriota bacterium
CGATGCTGCATCGACCCTACCCCCGCCGCGCGTGTGTAGGTGTCATTGCGAGGGCGAAGCAATGACAAGCCCCGCGGGACTTGGACACCACTAGTTCCGCGCCGCGTGTGTCCGGCTGAAACGCTGTGCCAATCTCACCACCGCCCGCCGCGTCGACGGCACCCGCGCCAGCCGGTACGTAGTCCCATTGCCAATCGCCCGGGAACGCAGGACCCCAAGAAGCGCAAGATCGTCCAGTTCTTTTGCCAGCGATTGGGGTCGCCGCCCGATGCGCTTGGCAATTCCGCTTGCATCATCGCAGGTCGCCGGATTGCGACCGAAGAAAATCAGCACATCCCAGCGGGCCAAATTGGTTGCATACCGTTCGACGAACGTTAGCAACTCAATATCGACCTCGCTGGAAAAATCCGGCGCAATCGAACGGGAGCGAGCCGAAATACTGGAAGCTGGCACTGTGTGGCGTTTACCCCAAAGGATACCCAAATCACTCTTACTGGATTCTAGCATCCCTGGAGGACAGGGTCAATAGTACTTAAAAACCATTTGACATCCCAAGAGCGCCACTCGGAGACGGTTGGGGCAAAGCATGGCACATCCAAGGGACCGCGCCTGCTCAATGCTTCGCCTTTCCTTTGCACCGGCGTCTCAGCGACGGACAAAATCTACAACGCCGCGCCAGCACGAATTTGGATCATCGCCGCTCTTTATATCGTTGGTGGTCACGCGCCCCGCATTCGGATCGGAGAGTGGATTGCCGCTGCCGTCCGCGACCCACATATAATAATTGCCGGGTGCCGCCCCGTTCTCACGGATTATAAACACATAGTATCCGTCACTCTTGCCCTGATTGCCGGTCGTCTGGTAATAGACGCCGCCGTAGGAGGGACCGGGACCGCTTCCCATCGCGACCCGCACACCCGCGACCGGGCTGCCTCCGCTTCCGGACCAGACCGTCCCTTCGATAAAGGTGCCGCCGGCATGAAAACACCCTTGCTTGTACGTATTATAGGCAAACGTCGAGGCAGGGGGAGGGGGTGGAGGCGCGGGCGGTGCCGCCGTGCGCGTAGGCCTCGGGCGGGTCGCGGTCCGCGTCGGCACAATGCGCGTCGGCGAGGGAGTATTCGTCGGCAGCGTGGTTGGCGTCACGCTCGGCGTCAACGTGGGTGTCCACGTGGGAGTCGCCGTCAGCGTCGCCGTCGCGGTCCAGGTCGGCTGAAGGCCCAGCGCGACGAAGGTGGGCGTCAGCGTGGACGGCTTGAGGGGATTTAGCGCAATCTGCGGATTGATAAAGATCAGGAGATAGCACATGCAGACCAGCACGGTCACGACCACGACGACCAATGTCGCAATTTGATAGAACTCTTCGTTGACAGTGTCCATTGTAGCCCCTTCGTCCCGAGGATTTCAGGTCGAGGTTCGACGGTTCTAAATCACTCTCACCTGGATCATCGAGGCAGTGCTTGCTGGTTCTTGCCATAGAGTTCGTCCGGCAAGAGAAAATCGGTAGTCTTGCCTCCAACCGCTAGCGCATCCAGGCGCAAAGAGGGTATGGAGGCCTGGCTCAACTGGTGCGTCAAATCCTTCAGGTTCGACTGCAAGTCCGCGGCTGAGACGTGGCGATACCATCCCCAGCGGAGCGCCAGCAGTTCTTGCCGCGTCACATCCTCCATCGCCTGGCTCACGGCTTGCGCGTTCGGAATGGCGGTGGCTTGCGTCTCGTAGAGCGTGAAAAGAGCGCCCCATGCGTCACTCCACTCCCCGACGATTGCGTCGGCATTCTTGGTCCAATCGGGCACCAGGTTCGCTCCGAACGCGCCGCGTGCCACGCGCGCCTTGAGCGCGAGCCAACTCACCTTGTCTCGCCAGAGTGCAATCAGGACTGTGGGGTCTTGCGCTCGCGAGAGCTGCTGATCGTAGAAGGTTAGCCGTGTCCGGTCCTCCTGCAGCAAGGCATCCCGCAGTTGTCCGGTCGAATCCTGCGGCCACTCTGTCGCGCGATCTGGCAGGATTTTCTGGATGTCGCCCTGCAACAATTCGGCGGCGGCGATGCGTGTTTCTGCCGCGTTATGAACGTCCCGCGATTCCGGCAAATTGCCTACCTGGACCACGAATGGGTCACGGGGAAGATATCCCGCATCATCCGAGATCACCGCCACCGGTTCGTTTGACTTGACCCGCGCCTGGTTTGCCAGCGTTTCGACGCCGAGCGCAGAATACGCGTTCGCCACTTGGCCGAGACGGCGCGACTGCTGCTCGTGTCGTAAAGAAGGGCTGTACTGCGCCACCAGGTACGCTTGATCCGTCGCCAAACGCGCGGCATCCATCGCCCCCAGCGAACGCAAGCCCGCGGCGACCTGGAGGAAAGTGTCCTCCCGCACGCCATCGGTTATGGTCGGGCTGAGCACGGCAACGCGGGCTGCATCCAAATAGCACCACGCTGCCTTGTTCTTGTCCTTGGTCACCGCATAGCGGGTGCCCAGCTGCAATAGCCCGCCGATGCGGACGGGATCACTCAAGGTCGTATCGTAAGCCATGATCGCCAGGGCATTCTCCCAATGCCCGCCATCCAGTGCGGCATTGAGTGCATCGGCGCCTGACATTCCGGCGAGAGGTAGCAAGACGGTAGCGGGCGTCAAGTCACGGTTGTTCACCTGCTCCAGCAGTGGTTTCCAGGCGAACCCATCTGGCAGAGCATCGCCGCGCATCCAAAATCCGGCGCCCAGTGAGCCTAAACCAAAAAGGAGGAGCAAGCTTCCGCTCAGGAAAAAAAGCAGCGGAAGGATACGTTTCAAAGAACTATTCCTTTCGAAAGTTCATTTAGGGTTGTACCAGTCGCTCTATTTTCATGGATTCGCGGACCGCCTGAAGCCACGCGAGGAAGGCTTGCTGCCGCGCATTCTGAATCAATTCAGGCGGAAGCGGGCGCGAGTTGTCGTGCTCTTCTACCTTGAGGATATGGTACCCGAATTGGGTTGTTACGACATCGCTGATCTGGCCCGGCTTGAGCTGGAAAGCGACCGCTTCAAACTGCGGATCGAATCGCCCCTTGGGCGCCCATCCCAGGTCGCCGCCATTCACCTTGCTGGCCTCGTCCATCGAGTACTGCTTGGCAAGGGCGGCGAAATCCCCTCCCGCTCTCAACTGTTTCAAGATCTCCTGCGCCAGTTGCGGCGATGAGACGAGGATTTGCCGCACGTGGATCTGCTCGACTTGCGTTGGCAGTGCGGCGGTCACGCGGTTCAACATCGCTTCGCCAAGGATATTCGAGCGAATCTGTGTGCAAAAATCGCCGAGCGAAAGCTGGTTCTTGTTCAGATAGTCATTCAGCTTGTCCACGCTGCCCGCATCTTGAATCATTTGCGCCAGGCGGGCATTCAAATCATTGTCGGACAGTTTCATCCCTTCTTTGTCGGCTTGCTGGGAGATGACGATATCATTGATCATCTGGTCCAGTACCTGCTGTCTCAGGCTCTTGAGGGCTTCTTGACCTCCGGGAGATTTAGGGTCGATCCCCTGCTGGAGGAAGGCGGCCTGCGCCTGGGCAACCTGGCGGTTGAATAGGTCGAGCGAAACACCCTGCCCATTGACCCGGGCCGCCAGTTGGGCGTTAGCCGGAAGAGAGCCCGCGGGAGGACAACTCAACGCTGCTTTCACCAGGGTCGGCGTAGGACCTCCGGTGGTCGGTTGAGGGACCGCCGTCGCCTGAGGAGCTGCTGCTTGCGGAGCTGTCGACTTGGCGACGGGCTGCCCCTGACCGGGCGTGGCGGTCGGCGCTGTCGTCGGGGGAAGCGGGGAGGGCAGCCGGATGGTATCCGGCGCCGGCTGATCTTCACAGGCAACCGTTGCCAGCAACAATAACAGCATTAGGAACGTAGACCACACCCAACGATGATTCACTCTTTCCTCCTTGACCGCGATGGCAGTCCAATTATATCGAATCGGATAAGAATTGCAAAACCCCCTTACGGATAGAAACACTTGTGCTTGTTCTCGCATAGCACCTGTGCTATACTTTCCACCATGAACGTACCGGGGGGTTTTATCCCAGACCGTGACCCATCCGTGTTTTACCCATTGCGGAGTTACCTGCGCGCGCCGCCGTCGAGCGTCGCGTCAGAGTACATCGCGGCGCTCTCCGCGCCAGGCGACCTGGTCTTGGATCCGTTCGCCAGCATGCCCAACGTCGTCCGCTCTGCTCAACAGTTGGGGCGGCGGGTGATTGCCGTCGAGAGCAACCCGCTCTGGAGCTGGCTTGCCCGTACGATGGCGGCGGTGCCGCCGGCGTCCGAGATCGATGCCTCTCTGGCGCGCCTGGGCGATGCCCTCAAGGACGATGTCCCGCTCCGGACCTACATCAACCGGTTATATATCACGACCTGCGCCGCCTGCGACCAGACCACACCCGCCGATTACTTCATTCACAGCCGTGAGGGGGGTCCCGTGCAGCGGCACTATACTTGCGCCCACTGCGGAGAGTCGCGCGACGATCCCGCGACCGAAGATGATCTCAAGCGCGCCGCCGCCTTCGACGCCCGCGGCTTTCATTACCACTTTGCGTTCGAGCGCATCGCGCCGGAGGAAAATCTGCACGCCGACCGCGTCCGCAAAATCCTCGACCTGTATACCCCGCGTAACCTGGAGGCGCTGGTCACTCTAACGGTCAAAATCGACGCGCTGTTCCACGCGACGCGCGAGCGCGATATTCTGTTGCTACTCTTGCTTCATCTGCTTGATCGGGGCACATCCCTCTATCCCACTCCCGATGCCGCCGCGCAGCTAACGGCGCACAAGCGATTTGTGGAATTTAACCTCTGGCGCGAGATGGAGACCGCCGCGCACGCGCTCGGAGAACATGCCCCCGAGCCCGTGAGTGCCCTGGTCGGCTCGACGGAAAAGGTGTTGGGTGCCGAGCCGGGCGCATTTCTGAACCGTGGCAGCGTCAAAGCGCTCGTCCGCGCTTTGCCGGAAGCAAGTGCGGAACTTGTCTTAACCGCGCCGCCGGTGCGGCGGCTCG
The DNA here is from genome assembly GCA_050257995.1 of Acidobacteriota bacterium. Taxonomy (GTDB): domain Bacteria; phylum Chloroflexota; class Anaerolineae; order UBA4142; family UBA4142; genus JBLMXX01. The sequence goes on from JBLMXX010000015.1 coordinate 5,015, forward strand.
GGGTGTGGGCGCTTTCGTATGCCTGGGGCGCATGGATACTCGGGCGCGGGGCCGTCGAATCCCTCATCACCTCTCTCGATCCGCACAAGAATGATCCCAATTGGGAACGGCGCTGGTATTTCGATTCCATGGTCAGTTCCATGCAAGCGATTGCCCGGCTATTGCGACACGATGCGCATGCCGTCTTTGTTTTCGACGAGTCCGGACACGAGGTCATTGAAACGCTTCTGCTGGCCGCCGGTGCGGCACGCTTGGAATTAGAGACCTTTCTATTTCAGCCGCGTCTGGGGGATTCCCCCCGCCGCGAGTTTGACGCGATCCCGGGAGATTACCGCATCACTTTCGAGCGCCGGACGCCGGCCCCGCTGAAAATCCTCGCCGAGCCACAGCTTGCCGAAAAGATCCGCGCCGGCGCGCTGGCCGCGGGGCGCGAAATACTGGCGCGGCGCGGCGAGCCCCTCGCTTATTCGTGGGTCCATCACGCCGCGTATGCCCGGGCTGCCCGCGAAGGGTATCTCGCCCAGCTCATGAGCACGAACACGAAAATTCCCCCGAACCGTTTCGCCTTTTATGCCGTCCGGGAAGGGTTAAGCGAGGGATATGCCCACGACATCGACCATTATGAAACGCGGGACCGTTTTGTATGGGTGCGCCGGCCTGCACCACAGGAGGTCGCATCCTTCCCCATCAAGCCGCCGCTCGTCGATCGCGTGGACGATGCCGTGGAGGAACTCCTGGCCTCCCGCCGGAGCGTGCCCCGTGACGACCTGCAGGACTTGATCTTTCACCGGTTCCCGGAAGACCTTACACCCGAAGCCGGGCTGGTCGAACTTTGCGCACATGCCTACGCCGACGAACACGACGACACGTGGCAGTACCGGGACCGCCATCCTGAAGAGGAAAAATCAAGCGCACTCGACCTGCTGGCACGCTTGGGCGAGCGGTTGGATTATCGCATCGTCCGCGCCGCGCCTCCCTTTGACCTGATCTGGGAATGGGATGGCGAGATCGCTCATGGCTTTGTCTGGCGTGAGCGCGCGCGCTTTGACGATCTGGCGAAGCTGCAGATTGCGCCGGCTCACGGCTACCTGGTTGTTCCTGAGGCACAGGTCCCATTGGTGCGCGAGCGTATCCGGCGTCTCCCCTTCCGCGCCGATGCCTTGAACGAAGCCGGGTGGGACTTGGTACGCGTGCCTTTCGTGGAGAAATTACTGGAAGAGGAAAAAATAGAGCGGCACGATGTCTTGCTCATCACAGGTCTTGTGCCACCCGTTGCCGGTGAGCGGACCCAACTGGAACTGTTCTGATTCAATCCACACCCGACAAGAGTGTTTTGACCGCCTCGGCAAACTGGG
>JBLMXX010000016.1:0-9596 GCA_050257995.1 Acidobacteriota bacterium
ATGCCGCCGTGAGCGGACATGCCGTTCGCCGCCGCGCCCATGGCGTGCTCGCGCACACCAAAGTGAAAATTGCGCCCGGCGTAACTCAGTCCCCCGCCGACGGATCCCTGCGTGTCTTCAGTTCCCACTACCGGTGGCTCGAAATCACCCTGGTCCTTGAGCGCGGTCATTGTCGAGGGGTTCAAGTCTGCCGAGCCGCCAATGAAATTAGGCAGGTGCGGTGCGATCGCGTTCATGACTTTGCCGGAGGCGACGCGCGTCGCAAGGCCCTTCGTCATGTCTCCGGGGAAGGCCGGGATATCCTTGTCCCAGCCGGTGGGCAATTCGTGGGACATCGCCTGCTTGAGTTCTTTCGCCAGATCGGGGAATTCACGCTCGTAAGCGTGGAAGCGTTCGACCCATTTGGCTTCAGCCTGTTTGCCCTTGTCGACCGCCTGGCGGAAATTTTCCAGCGCCTGCCCCGGAATGTAAAAGGCGGGCTCGAGCGGCCAGCCGAGATTCTGTTTCGCCGCCTTGACCTCATCCGGTCCGAGTGGTGAGCCGTGCACTTCGAAGGTGTTCTGCTTGTGAGGAGCGCCAAAGCCAATAATCGTCCGGACCATAATGATGGAGGGGCGCTCGGTTTCGGCTCGCGCATTACGGAGGGCGCGGTCGATCGCGTCCAGGTCGTTGCCGTCCTGCACCGTTTGCACGTGCCAGCCGTAGGCTTCAAAGCGCGCGGCGCGATCTTCAGTATAGGTCAGGTCGGTCGACGAGGCGAGCGAGATGTGGTTATTGTCGTAGAGGTAGATCAGCTTGCCCAGTTTCAAATGCCCTGCCAGCGACGCGGCCTCGTGTGAGACGCCTTCCATCAGGTCGCCGTCGCTGACGATCGCGTACGTAAAATGATTGACGATTTCGTGACCGGGTCGATTGTAGCGGGCGGCGAGGAAGCGTTCCGCCATCGCCATTCCGACGCCGTTCCCAAATCCCTGTCCCAGCGGACCCGTCGTCGTCTCGACGCCGGGCGCCAGGCCGCGTTCCGGGTGCCCCGGGGTCATGCTGTCGTACTGCCGGAATTGCTGGATCTGCTCCATGGGCAGGTCATAGCCCGTGAGATAGAGCAAGCTGTACAGCAGCATCGAGCCGTGCCCGGCGGAGAGGATAAAGCGGTCGCGGTCCCACCAGCCGGGATCAGTGGGATTGTATTCCATATGGCGCGTCCAGAGGACGTACGCCATGCTCGCCGCCCCCATCGGGAGGCCCGGATGTCCACTGTTCGCCTTTTGAACAGCGTCGACGGACAGGAAACGAATTGTGTTAATCGATAGTTGATCTAGCTCTGTTCCAATACCCATTATTTCACCTCTAGTGCGATAGTGCGATAGTGCAATAGTCATTGCGGGTCTGTCATTGCCAGTACTTCACGAAAACGCTTGTCTGTCATTTCGAGCGGAGCGAGAAATCTCGTTTTTTGCCTTCAAAGAACGAGATTTCCACCTGCCCTGGCGGGCGGTGCCAGGGTCGGTCGCTCCGCTCCCTCGAAATGACATTTCGTGAAGTACTGATTGCGAGGGCGATTTTTGCCCGACGCAATCCCCAATGTTGATTCTGTATGCCTATATCGGAGATTGCTTCGCCCACATAGAACGTGGGCTCGCAATGACGATTCCCGTAGACCCTGTTTACTCTCGTGGCGCGCGGCGTCGGCTCATACGCGCCAGCATCGCGAACATAAACCCCGCGGCCGTCAGCCCTGCCATCCAGACCTTGGTCACGTCGACGATGGGCTCGACCCGGACCCGGTTAGGGGTGAGAACGATCGCCGCCACCGGTCGTGAGAGGGTTCTGCCTCCCCCACCGCCGCCCACGCCGCCTCCGATTTGCTGTTTATCATCCCGGCTGCCTCCGGCGCCAATCCCCAATCCCATCAAGCCCAGTACTTCGGCGGTGGGGATGATGACCGTGTCGCCGTTCCTGATCGGCTCGCCGTAGGCGGCCTGCACGCGCGCCGTCTCGAGGAGCTTGTCCAAGTTGTTCTGCAGTAAGTTGATCGAATCGGTCGGGTCGAACAGTTTGTCGACGTTTGTTTCGTCTGCCATGCGATCACCCCTGTAGTAGAATCCTCGAAGGACTCATGAAACTTTTCGCCACATGAGTCCAATCAGAAGAGTGAAGAACAATATCGATCCGAATATGACAAGTTCTATCAGGCGCGTTGTGTCATGTATCGGCAAGGTCTCTTCACGTCCATCCGTCGTCTGGACGGATATGGATATGGGCCGGTTCCAGACCAGACCGCCGGTCGAGCGCGGGAATCTCAACACCAGCGCGCGCGAGCGAACCTGGATGCTCTTGCCATCCAGGTGAATTGGGGCGCCGGTTTGCGTTTGAAATTCGACGATCGGGTTTGGCATGTTCGCTCCGGTCAGGTCTCTGGATGATATTTCTTACCGAGCAGTTGTTTCAGACGCTGTGGCGATAGCCGGCTCTCGTAACCGGTATCTGCTGGCAGATCATCTTTCATAGCCATTTCTTTGGATAACTCGTCACAACGCTCATTTTCTATATTTCCGTGGTGCCCGCGGACCCACTCAAAGGTCACTTGATGTTTATCACACTCGCCGAGCAATTCTTGCCACAAGTCGGCGTTGGCGGCATCCGTTTTGTCCCACTTTTTCCAACCCCGCTTGCGCCAACTTTCTACCCATCCTTTGGTCATACCGTTGACCAGGTAACGCGAGTCTGTGTAAAGGGTGACCGAGACGCGGGTGGTGAGCATTCTGAGCGCGACGATCGCGGCTGTCATTTCCATCCGATTATTGGTGGTGAGCCGAAACCCGCCTTTGAACTCTTTGCGGTGATGGTTGTACAGCATTACGATGCCGTACCCGCCCGGTCCAGGATTGCCCAGTGCGGCTCCGTCTGTATAAACCACCACTTGCGCGGGATGCTCAACCGCCTGCGGCGGAGAGGGCGGCGCCTTTTCTGCAAGTGTGCCAGAATTCATAAAGGACTGGGCGTGCACCAGGGATTTGAAACCTTTGTAGACTGCACCCGCATAACCGTTGACTTGTGCAGAGCATTCGTCCCAGGTTGGATAGATCCCGGCCTGGCGACCTTTCCGGACCGCATAGTATTTGAAGTTGCTTTTGGACATGGAGACGGGTCTTTATCCGGTCATCCGCGACACTAGTAAATTATACCACTTTTGTTGGCGTTTTACTGACGCGCTGTAGACCGCGTGTCTTACCTCGTCAGGTCGATATACAGCGCCCAATTCTGGCGCTATATCCTTTAACGAATTCGTAACGCCCAGCGCTTTGAGCGCGAGCAGCGCGGCACCGCGACTCGTCGCTTCTGGCTCTGCCGACGCGATCACCGGGACGCCGATCACGTCCGCGATGATTTGCACCCAGGTGGGCGAGTGCATCAACGCACCCCCGCTCGCGATCACCTGGACGGCGTCCGGTGCCACCGGATGAAGCAGCTCAAAGATCAAGGCGAGCCTGTAGGCGACACCTTCCAGCCCGGCGCGCAGGATATCGATGGGACGCGTGTTCAGACTCAAGCCGAGAATAGTGGCGCGGGCGTCCGCGACCCAGCCGGGCGCGCGTTCGCCCGCCAGAAATGGGAGCACCGTCAGCCCATGCCCATCTGGCGGCATCGCGGCAAGTGCGCTCTCAATGTCCGCGGCATCGCCGGTTAATTTCAGGGTCTCTCTCATCCACTCGTAAAGGTTGCCACCCTCACTCAATGCGCCGCCATAAAGTTCATGCCTCCGGTCGACGCGATAAGCCCAGAGACCTTTGGGGATCAATCTCATTTCGGAGGTATTTTCCGCTAAAGACTGTGTGGGAACAGTGACGCGTATTGCGCTGCTGGTCCCCACCGTGAGCGCGACCCGCGTTGCATCCGTGCAACCGCTGCCGATATTCGCCGTAGCGCCGTCGCCGGCCGTCGGATACCAGTTCGCATTCTGGAGAGAGGGCCATCGTGCCGCGTATTCTGCCTTTAGCCCGCGCAAGGGAGCATACACATCTACTAACGGAGAAAGCTGTTCGAGTGAGATGGGCAGGACGGCGATCAGTTCCCGGTCCCATTCCAGCGTTCGGCGATTCAGCAAACCGGTCCACGATGCCGTCGAATAACTGCAAGCACGCTGCCCCAGCCAGCAGAAATAGAAATACTCGCCGAGGGACATCCACCAGCGCACCCGCTGAAACAGTCCGGGATCGGTACCCGCCAGCCAGAGAACGCGCGCCGGCAGGTAACTCGTGTGGAACAAGGTGCCGACCCGCTGGTGAGCCGTTTCCTCGTCCACCTGTGCGCGCAGTTGGTCCACCTGGCGAGCGGATCGCGTGTCCGCATACGTGAAGAACGGGGTAACGGCATGCCCTGCGGCGTCGACCCCGAGCACGTTGGACACCAGTTGATCGGACGCGACCGCCGCAATTTGCGCCGCCTGCCCGCCCACCCTGGCGACCAATTCGTCGAGAGCCTGGCAGGCGCGTTCGAACATCACGTCTGCATCGTCTTGTACGCCGCCGTCGGGGGTCGTATGCATTTCATATTCGATCTTGGAGTATACGCCGTCTACAGCGTGGGCATGCGCATCAAAGAGCATGGCTCGCAACGAGGAAGTGCCGATGTCAAGCGTGAGGACGAGAGGGAGAGCAAAATTAGAATTTACGGCGTCAGATTTCAGAGTTGGTTGCCTCCGGAGACGTAAAGCGTGATACGTGAAACGTAAAACGTAAAGCGTGAAACGCAAAGCGTAAATCGGATTACCGGTTACGTTTTACGCCTTACGTTTTACGCCCTCACAAGTGGCTCGTGTCGTTCATCAGAGTCAGCATATATCCGTGTTCTTGTTTCTCAAACCGGTTGATGCAGGCGTTATCCTGCCGGATGCTCCACAGCGCGTCCAGGTCGAGTCCGAGGACTAGGCAGAGTATCGTATGGCACAGTACGCGGTGGGTGATGAGCGCGACCGTCTGACTGGGATGTCTCGCGACGAGGTCCCCCAGCAACTTTTCGGACCGCGTCCGCACCGATTTGATCGATTCCCCTTTGGGGAATTTCACCTTCCCCGGCGCATTCAGCCACTTGTCCATAACTTCCGGAAATGCCAGGCGCGCCTCTTCGACGGTCTGCCCTTCGAGCGCGCCGACATGCAAGTCGACGAGGGCATCCTCTTTCACGATTGCCAAGCCGTGTGTCTCGGCAATCGGTCCGGCGGTCTGGAGCGTGCGCTGAAGCGGGCTTGCGTAGACGGCGTCGATCTTTTCAGGCGCGAGCCGCTGCGCCAATTTTTGTGCCTGTGCCTTGCCGGTCTCGTTGAGGGGAATGTCGGCATGCCCGCGAAAGCGTTCCTGCCGGTTCCACTCGGTCTGTCCATGCCGGATGAGAATAAACGAGGTTGTCATCAGATTAATATCCAAAGGGCAATCGCGGCGACGATGCCCATTCCCCCACCAAAATAAAACGGTGTTTGGGCTCCGAATGTGTCCCACAGAAACCCGGCGAGCACGGAAGCCGGAAGCAGACCGATGCCGACGAACGTGGCGTGCAAGCCGATCAGGGTTGCCCGCAGATCCAGCGGCGCAATGTCCGAGACGAGTGCCTTTTCGACGCCGTCGGTAAAGGCAACGTAGAGTCCATACGTCGCGAACAAGCCCCACAACTGCAAGGGGCCGGCAATCGCAAACCCGATGTACACGATGCCGTAGGTCAAATAGCCGAGCACGAGCAGGGCTTTGCGCCCCACCCGGTCCGAGAGGCGACCGGCGGGCCAGGATGCCAGCGCGTAAATGATGTTAAAGACGAGGTACATGAGAATGACGGTGGCATCGTTATATCCCTGGTTCTTGGCGCGCAGCAAAAGGAACTCGTTGGACGAGTTGCCCAGCGCAAAGACGAAAACGACCAGTAGGAACAATTTCAGGCGGCGGTCGAGCGCGCGCCAGCGGGTGCCGAGATCAGACCACCAGGGTGTGCGCGCGTTGAGCGGTTTGCCGTTGCCGCGCGGCGTGACATTCACCTTGCGCGGGGCGATCTTTTCGCGGACGAAGAACAGGACCAAGATGCCCAGCACGGCGGGAATGACGGAAATTAGAAAGATGGCTGAATAGTCGTCATGCAGGGAGACGAAGAAAACGTACGCCATGATCACTCCGACACTCGCGCCCGCGCTGTCAAGCGCGCGGTGCAGTCCAAACGCCGTGCCGCGCTGGCCAGGGTCGGTCGAATCGGCAATGAGGGCATCCCGCGGCGCCGTCCGGATTCCCTTGCCGAACCGGTCGGTTAGGCGGCTGGCGAGGACCAGGGGCCAGGAGTTGGAAAGGTAAAGCAGGATTTTGCCGATGGTGCTCGCCGAATAGCCGAGAATGGTCAGGGGCTTGCGTTCCTGCAGGCGGTCGGACCAATAGCCGGAAAAGACACGCAGGAGGCTGGCGGTGCTCTCCGCCAATCCTTCGATCAACCCGACGATGGCAGGGGTCGCGCCGATCCGGGCAGAGGTCAAGAAGAGGGGCAAGAGCGGGTACACCATCTCCGAGCTGACGTCAGTGAGAAAGCTTGCGATGCCGAGGATGATGATATTGAACATGGAGCGGATTATATACTGAAGCGGCGCCGTCGTCAACGTAAATCGATGGGTGATTCAAGGCGGTGGCGAGAGGAGAGAAAGACCGAAGCGTCGTTCATGTGTCATTGCGAGGCGATTTTTGCCGAAGCAATCCCCAACACAGATGTGAAAAGTCAACATCGGGGATTGCTTCGGCACGAAAGGCGTGCCTCGCAATGACAGCCAGAGTTGCTTCACCCGATGACAGTACTATCGCGGTGGCGACCTGAATGCCATTGCAATGTCATTGCATCGGACGAAGTTCGTCCGCGTGATCCCCAACTCCGAATTGGTTGTTGTGTTTGCTATAGTGGTGGCTATAGCAAACACAACTTTTACGTGATGTGTCCGCGTGCGTGTGCTTGCAGACGTTTATCGGTTATTCGCTCAGTTTGAGTTTCTGCAGGAGGTCGTCTTTATCACACTCAATTGCCGAGAATGATGGCCACGCGTTCAACCCGTCATTCTCGAATCGCGGTATTAGATGAATGTGCAGATGCAATACTGATTGCTGTGCTGACACCCCGCTGGCATGAAGGATATTTACGCCTGACGAACTTATCTTGTTATTATAGTGTATAGCCAGTTTCTTTGCCGTATTGATGATGGCTCCTAGCAGATGGTCTGGGGTCGTGAGCAAATCTGAATGATGAGCCTTCGGCGCGATGACGGTCTGACCATACGCCTCTAGAGTTTTCGGGAGAAAGCAGATAACGTTACTGTCTTGATAAATCACCCAAGATGGTAATCTGCCTGCCACAATTTCACAGATGACGCAACTTGGCATGGTTGTTCCTTTCTTTATTTTGACGGGGATGTGCAAGACTCTTTCAAAAGTAAAATAAAGACCAAAGCGGCAATCGACCAACCATCGGCGTATAAGAGCCGTCATATATATACATATTGGATATCGGTCGCGGAGCTAGGGGAGGTGTGGGGAGGTTTTCGGTTGGGACCGATGAGGGGTTTTTCTCGTCAACCGCTTGAAGGATTCCCCCGCAATTCTTGCAATTGGATTGAAATGTAAGGTATCCGGTACCGCACCAAGGGCAGATGATCATTATGGTTTCCCCCGCTGGGTCTGAAATACTGGCAAAGTATATTCCAAACGAGATATTTTGCCAAAGAGCACAGCCCAAAAGTCAAGCGCCGCCGCGTAGGGGCTGAACATGTTCAGCCCGTTCAGTAGGGTACCGAACACGTTCAGCCCGTTCAGCCTTTCATTCCGTGTCGGCATATAGCACACAAAATGCAGCATCTCTAAATTTGCGCTTTTCAGACCCTTATGCTAGAATCCTTGCGACAAGTACCCCAGAGTACCGGCATGGACGGTGTCTCTGTCCTTGCCCGGGAGTGACCACCCAACGGATCCCCACCGCAACGTGGTCTGAATCGGCGGTTCCCTTGCCAATCTTGGCGGCAATGCTAGTCTCCAATAGCTGCAGGTGCGCCGTTTCGCCCGATCGATATTAACGTCTGAACTTGCCGTTCAGAACCAGAGGTCAGGAAAATTGAACAAAGTACCATCTAGCCCTTTATTGCGGACTCTGGATGCGCTATTGGAAGGCCGCACGGGCGGCTGGTTCATCAACATCATCGTCATCCCCTTGCTTTTTTTTCTCGCGCTCGTGCTTCCGCCGCTCGCGCTCCCTCAGCGGGTGTTTAGCGCCGGTTACGAGTCCATTTCTGCCAAAGGCGGCGGCGTCACCGTCGCGGATGGGACCAAGTTGGCCATCCCGGAGGGTGCGACGAGAAACGGCACCTCCGTCAAGCTTTCGGCGATGGCCCGCGACGCCTTTATGAAAAGCCCGCTCGCCCAAAATCTACCTGCGGTTCTCGACATCAAAAGCCCGCTCTATCAGCCCAATGTGCAGGGACAAGTACCCTCACTCGCTATTCTCTCCATTCCCATTCCAGATGGGGCGGACCCATTGACGACTGTCGACGTTTATGGGTACATCGGGAAAAAATGGACCAAGCTGCCGTTCCAGATCTACCTCGACGATCAAGTGATCGAGACATACTTGACCGGCGCGATGCCGGAGGGAGTCGTGGTGGCGCAAACGCAGGCGCAGACTCCCGCGATCAGCGCCGACCTGAGCGCCAAAGGCGCGTTGCCCCCCCCGGCGGGCGCGGTGCTGGCTGAGGTCAATCCCATTGGTCTGACGATCGCCGACAGCGGCGGCATTGCCGGCAACGTGCCCGCAGTGCCCGAGGCTGGACCATCCAGCCCGTATGCAGTCTTGCCGACCGTCGGCAACGTCGTGGGCAATCAACTGCGCACCGATCTGACGGACGACATGATCACGAATGCCGACATGCGCAAAGACCACGTCCAGGCGCTCGTGGACCTCGCCGTCGAAAAGTTATACCCCGGTCTGAATATCGATTACCAGGGGGTTACGCCCGACAACAAGAACGAATTTACTGCCTTTGTACGCGAACTGGCGGCGGCGCTCCACGCCAAAGACAAGATCCTCAGCGTTGCGGTGTCGATGCCATCCCCGAAAGCCGCGGATACTTGGGATACGGGCCCGTTCGATTGGGATGCGATCGGGCAGTCTGCCGACATTGTCAAGATTCCCGTCCCGTCAAACCGGGAAGCGTACACGGGCAATCCCTCTCTCTTTGAAAATTACTTGCAGTGGGCGGTCGGGCATGTCGACCGTTACAAGCTCGAACTGACGTTTTCCGCCAGCGGTCGGGATGAGTTCGGTCCCTCCTATGCGCCGATCAGTTTCGCCAACGCCCTCAAGCTTATGGGACCCCTGACCGCGGTGGACAAGGTCGAACCGGGCGACAAGGTCACCTTCGACTTGCCCCGCCTCCGCGAAAGCGGTCTGAAATACGATGCGCCGACCGGGCTGTACTCGTTTACTTACAAGGACGACAAGGGACAGGTCCACACGGTCTGGCTGGAAAATGTCGAGAGTGTTGCCAAGAAGATGGCGTTCGCGCTCAAGTTCAACCTGCGCGGCGTCTCCCTGCG
>JBLMXX010000017.1:0-9573 GCA_050257995.1 Acidobacteriota bacterium
AATCTTGGGCAACGTAATCTAACGACAATTGATGTAGAGTCTCCTCTGTAGGGATACCCTGATTGTTCCATCCTTTGAATTTGTAATACGCGTCCAAGAGTTTTTCTTCGAGTTCGGGGAACCTTTTCTTCCAATGGTCTTGGGGTGGCTTCTCATCGGCTCGCCTCAAGCCCCTTCTTACATTCACGGCCCTGATCAGATTTCGGTTCCGCCGGTACACTTGCTTGAGACCAGCCTCGTCCATATCGATCCCCGTCGCGGCTGATATCAAATGCGGGTAATTATGAATGTGATAGGGAGGCTTGAGGGGGAATGACGACAGGCCGGCGCACACACCCAGGGCATCGTCGATATAGTGCATCATCTCTTGCCAGTCCACAATATCGACGGACATATCCACCGTCGGATAATAGGGATTAGAACGTTCTCCTCGAAATTCCCAGTCCAAAAGATACTTTTTGAATTTTTCGTCCGGAACCTGGATCCAGTCCTCTACAAAGTTCTCCCTCTCCTCCGGCGTAGCAAAAGGCGACTGCGGGAACTGCCCTTCGATCTGAGTAATATTTATCTTCTCGCCCGTTGAATACATGAGGAAATACACTGGGTTCAGCATTCCCAGTTTGAGAGGGAGCTGCTCATGCTTCTTGATGTTATTGTGAGCAAACTCCTCTGCTCCCTTACCGATCTTTTGAGCCGCCCAGTAGGTGCCATCGGCCAGGATGTCTCCGATCCCTTCGCGCCGCACAATTCTGTCCAGTAGCCAGTAGAATCTCCCCTCCTTGTCGTCGGGGCATCCTGCAAAATCCTGGTCGGTCAGGATGCCGGCTTCCTTGAGCTCGACGGCAAATGCCATCACCTGTGGGGTTGAGAATCCATCGACTCCATACTCCGTGGCGCGCTGAGCGATCTTGAAACCGAAATCCAAGTCTGAAAATGCCGCCATGGTATAGGTCAGCTTTGAGAAGCATTTCATCATATAGGTGGAAATACCCGGGACCGATATGGTTGCCCCGCACTTCATCGGACAGTTATAGCAACTGATCAACCGTGTCCGCACATTCTCCTGAGTCTCTCTCCACTTTTCCTCGATTTCCTTGTTCCAAAAATCTCTTTTCCGCTCGCGCGCGTTCCCCCACATAAAGTTTTCAGTATGCCACTTTTCATCCGCTTCTCTCATCTCTTGCGGCGAGCCGAGCCCCTGGAGGATGGTCATCACGTTCTTCACCGGGTGTTCGTTACGGAATTTGATGTAATTCAGCACATCGTTGCAGAGCTCCAAGAATCTCGCCGGTTTTGCGAGATTGACATCCTTTGTCCCGCGAACCGCGATCGCCTTTACCCTCTTGTCTCCCATCACGGCGCCGATTCCGAGCCGGCTGGCACTGGATCTGCCCTGCTCGATGGAGGCCGTAAAGACCCTGTTTTCACCGGCCAGACCAATGGCAGCCACCTGCGCATTCGGCTCCTTCGACTCTTGGCGAATGAGCTCTGCAGTTTCGACAGCGCCTTTCCCCTTCAAATGAGAGGCATCCCGGATCTCCACCTTGTCATTGTTGATCCATAGATAAACTAGGGATGGGGATTTTCCGCGGAGGATGACCTTGTCGTAGCCGGCATACTTTAGCTCCGGCGCCCAAAATCCCCCCATCATGGAATAGCCCATGAGCAACGTCTGCGGAGAATAGGTCGTCACGATGGTGCGATTTGCGCCCGGGGCAGGTGTGCCACACAAAAGACCCGTGGCGAATATGAGCAGATTGTCGGGAGAGAATGGCTCGGTCTCCGGGGGAACCCTGTCCCACAACACCTTCGCGTTAGTACCCAGACCCCCAAGATAAAGTTCGGTCGATCTTGGGTCAGTCGCTACCCTCTCGATGCTTCCACGGGAGAGATCAACTTCCAAATTGAACCCTGTCTCTGCGTACCTCATTTTTTGCCCCTCTTTACTACCTCCACCTCGGGGTAAAAGCGCTGTCTCTCCCTAGGCGAAGGTTACGGCGACCGTTTGTATTTTGGGTGGACCGACAAATATAGATTCGAAAAAGGCGTTCGCCTTATCGGCCAGCAAATCGTGATATTCTTGGAAAAGTCTTGCCGCCTCGGCACCGTGCCAATCGCTTGGCAGCAGTTCGGGCGGCAGTTCCGGGTCTACGAATGGAAAGCGGCGATACTCGTGGATCAGCATAAAGCGGCGTACAAAACATTCGCTTGGCTCAAGCTCCACTTGGGGAACCACGCATTCGTCATACTGTGGCTTGTACTTGGAAATAAATGCAGCGTACTGGGAATTGATCCCGCCCAGGTTCCAGCACTGGGTCGCGAGCGAGGCACAATTAGAGAAACCTTCATGCGTGGCAGTGTAAAACTCGACGTGTGATTTGACGCCGAGCGCTTGCGCAAGCTGTTCGACCTCGCGGCATAGGTCGTGCGGCGAAATCCAGAGTGCGCTCGTCAGGGACCCGAATCCGAGATACCCCAGTTCGCGGCGCAAGCGGTCGCGCTGGTCTCGTAGTGTTTCGGGGATGGAGTACGCGACTAGCCGCCATTTGCCATCCCACCGGTCGCGGGGCGAGTGGGCGTGAAAGATACGCGCTGCACCTTCATCCAACAGGCGCTTGCCATTCGAAGTGAGCGAATAATAACTCTTGCGATTGATGCGCTCGACCTTGAGCCATCCAGAACGCGACATGCGCACAATTGTGGAACGGGAGGATTGGTCGGACATGCCGAGGTAGCCCAACAGTCGGATCAGACTCGCAACCCAAATGCTTCCGCCGACATGGCGAATGTAATCGCCATAGAGAGTAAACATTGCTTGCTTGGAACGAAGCATGCTCAAACCAACCCCCGCCGAATGGAAACAAAAAAAGCCTACTCCAAGACGTGAAGTAAATCATCATCAATTTACTGCATCGTGACCGAATCTTGGAGAATCGGCTTTTCCTTCGTTTTGATTTATTTCGTTTTGATTGCGCTGCAAGTAATTATAGCAACAAATCGACTCCCTTTCAAGTGGGAACCGGGTAGTCTTAATTTCACCAAACGAGTAGTCTCTTTTCTACCCTAATACCTCTTGACAGATGCAAAGGGATAACTATATAATTGTTATACATTTGACCCCTTTCGGCGGCGAATCTATGCCTGATAACACTTCTCAGCTCTTTCACGCGGTACGGGTCGGGCGAGCGTCGAACGATATTGTCCAGCAAATCAAGGCCAATATCTTCGAAGGCAAGTTAACCCCGGGTGATCGGCTCCCTTCTGAGAAAGAATTGATCGAGCACTTTGGGGTTAGCCGGATCACTGTTAGAGATGCCATGCGGGTTCTGGAATCCCAGGGGCTCGTCGAAATCAAGGTCGGGGCTGGCGGCGGGGCATTCGTCACCACTCCCAGCGCCGAGCCCATCGCCCAGGTGTTGACGGATATGCTCCGGCTTCAGGGGATCAGTATCCACGAACTGGTCGAAGCGCGCCTGGTGGTCGAGACTAGCATCGTCACCTTTGCCGCCGAACGCGCCAACCAGAAGGATCTGGATGCTATGGAGCGAGCCATTGAAGAGGCACGCACTGCACGCCAGGAAGGCGTCTCCCGCTTTACTCCGTTCAGTGTCAATTTCCATATCGCCCTTGCCAAGGCAGCTAAAAACCAGGTGCTCTTTTTTACCGTCAGTTCCTTCCGCACTCCGTTTTACGAAACCCTCGACAAAATGATACCCGACACTCACATGGCCGACCGGGCTATAGAGGACCACCAGAAATTATTGGATGCAGTTTCCGCTCACGACGCCGAACGCGCGCGTCAGGTAATGCGAGAACATCTAAGTTATTTCCAAAAACGCTCTGAAAAATTAGAGAGACCCCGCTGAGGAGGAGGCAACGCATGGCCAAGGAAATGGAACGTAAATCGGAGTACAATATCAGCAGTCTGCGCGCCGCGCTAGACTGCTTCAGAGCAAAAGGAGAATTGGTCGAAACGAATGTCGAGGTCAGTCCCGATCTCGAAATTACGGGCGTTCAGAAACTGATGGATGGTGCCAACCCGATCCTGTTCAACAACGTCAAAGGGTACCCGCATCTCCGCGCTGTGACGAATCTCTTTTCCAACATGGACCTGGTGAACCGCATGTTCGGCTGGAAGGACAACCAGAGCCGCACCCGCGATCTCGCGTACGCGCTCACCCACCCCATCCCCCCGGTCGAAATCTCCCAAGATGAAGCCCCCTGCCAGGAAAAGGTCATCACCGACGACCTCGACGTGAAAAAATGGGTGCTCGCCATTCGCCACACCGCGCTCGAGACCGAGTTTACAATCGGCAGCGGCAACAGCGTGGTCGTGGGACCCTATTTCCATGGCGGGACGCACATCGGCTACAACCGCATGGCACCACGCTGGGGCAACGTCACTACGTTTCAGTCGGCGCCGGGTGCCCACATGTGGCAGATTATCACGGAACACTATCACGATGAGAAACCGATCCCGCTGACCATGTGTTTCGGCCTCCAGCCTGCCTGTGTCTTGATGGCCGGCGGCGGATTCGACTACGTCGTCCTCCCGCGCGGCGGCGATGAGCTCGGCGCCGCCGGCGCCGTCCAGGGGTATCCCGTTCGGCTGGTCAAGGCGCGCACGCAGGATGCATGGGCTGTGGCAGACTGCGAACTGGTGCTCGAGGGCGAAATCCACCCGCGTGACAAGCGTTACGAGACGGCGGAAGCCGAAGCGCACGACAAGCAGGGCAAGTTCTTCTTTCATCCCGAATGGGCAGGTTACATGGGCAAGGCCTACAAGGCGCCCACCTTCCACGTCACCGGCATTACGATGCGCAAGCCCTCGACCAAGCCCATCATTTTCCCTCTCGGCGTCCATATGGCGGACTGCCAAAACATTGACACGACCGTGCGCGAGTCGGCGATCTACGAACTCTGCGAGCGGCTGCAGCCCGGCATCATCCAGGACGTCAACATCCCCTACCCCATGACGGATTGGGGTGGCTGTATCATCCAGGTCAAAAAGCGCAACAAGATTGAAGAGGGCTGGCAGCGCAATTTCCTCTCTGCCATTCTCTCCTGCAGTCAAGGCATGCGCCTTGCCATCGCCGTCGACACGGATATTGACATCTATTCGATGGACGACATTATCTGGGCACTCACGACGCGCGTGAATCCACACACGGATATTCTCAACCCACTTCCAGGCGGCATCGGGCAGACATTCATGCCGCAGGAGCGCATGACGGCGGGAGAAAAGGAATGGACTGCCTCCAACACCCGCTTTGAAGGTGGCATGGGTATCGACGCGACCGTGCCGTTTGGCTACGAGCAGGATTTCCACCGTCCCGTCTATCCGGTGGACCGCGTGGACTTGAACAAGTGGTTTAACCCGGAAGAGATAGCCCGCGCCAAAGAGTTGATGAAGGGCACCTGGGGCGAGGTGCTTGCTCGCACTGGACGATAACAGGAAAATATGAAGGACACTTGCACCTGCGCTGCGCTCCCTGGCAACGCCCGTCAGGGCAGTTGTGGTACAGTGCAGGTGTGAAGGCGGAAGGATGAACGAAACAAAGGCGTTCGTTCAACCTTCACCCTTCGTCGTTCATCCTTTGGTTCGCGGAGTTGGCGAATGGACAAAGATGTCGCGGTGCTCTCCCCATACCGTATTCTCGACCTGACCGAGGAAGACGGGTGGCTATGCGGACGAATCCTGGGCGATCTCGGCGCGAACGTGATCAAGGTCGAGCCGCCGGGCGGCGACGCGGGCAGACACCATGGACCTTTTTACCATGACGAGAACGACCCCGAAAAGTGCCTGCCCTGGTTCGCGTACAATGCAAACAAACGCGGCATCACCCTGAACCTCGATTCGCCCGCCGGTCAGGACCTGTTCCGGAGGATGGCGCGGCAAGCCGATTTCGTAATCGAGTCTTTCGCCCCCGGCTATCTCGACTCGCGCGGCGTCGGTTATTCCGCCCTGCGCGAACTCAATCCCCGTCTTGTCTTCACTTCGATTACCCCCTTTGGTCAAACGGGTCCCTATGCGCACTATCGCGGCTCGGACCTCCACGCCGTTGCGCTGAGCGGATTCATGTCCCTCGTCGGTGCGCCAGGCCGACCCCCACTTCGCACTGTGCTTCCCCAGGCGTCCATGTGGGGGGGCATGTATGCTGCCGCCGGCACACTGGTCGCACACCACCACCGGCAATCGACCGGTCAGGGACAACAAGTGGATGTGTCGATGCAGGCCAGCATGCTGTGGGCATTGGCGAATGCACCGTCTTTTTGGATTCTGAACAAAGAGAACCTGTATCGCGCGGGGACGTTGATTATCGGACGGAGCGTCACGGGCGCGCGCATGCAGGCGCTCTATCCGTGCCAAGACGGCTATATCAATTTCATCATCTACGGCGGCGAGGCAGGCAAGCGCTCGAACGAAGCGATGGTCGCGTGGATGGCAGAACAAAACCTTGCGCCGGACTGGCTGAAGCAAAAAAATTGGGATGCCTTTAACGTGGCGACGAGCACACAAGAAGAGATCGATGCGCTCGAAGGCCCGTTTGCCTCGTTCCTCGAAGGGCGCACCAAGGCCGAGTTTGCGGATGAGTCCGTCAAGCGCGGCATCCTGGGTTATCCGGTCAATAACGCCCGCGATATTCGAGAGGACCCCCAACTCATCGCCCGCGACTTTTGGCAGACGGTGGATCATCCGGAATTGGGGAAGGCAATCACCTATCCCGGCATGTTCTCGAAATTCTCCCAGCTCAAGGCGACCGCCCGACGCCGTGCTCCGCGCATCGGAGAGCACAACTTGGACGTCTACGTAAGCGAATTGGGGTTGTCTACGGACGAGTTGGAGCAATTCAGGCAGCAGAAGGTGATTTGAGGAAAGCCGTGTCAACATCCAAACAAGCTCTCGCGGGTATCAAGGTTGTCGAGTTTGCCGTGTTTGCTGCCGGTCCAATGGTTGGCAAGCACCTGGGCGAGCATGGCGCGCAGGTCATCCACGTCGAATCGCGTTCGCGACCGGATGGCTTTCGCATGCACTATCCCCCTTACAAGGACAACAAGCCGGGATTGAATCGCACGGGCACTTTTGCAATTTTCAACGACAGCAAATACAGTCTCGCCTTAAACCTGAAATCCCCGAGCGCCACGCAACTGGCTCGCCAACTTATCGCGTGGGCGGATGTGGTCATTGAGAATTTCGTCCCGGGTGTCGTGGAACGGCTGGGCCTCGATTACAAAGCCGCACGCCAAGTCAACCCCGGCATCATCTACTTGTCCTCCTGCAACATGGGGCAGACCGGACCCAAAGCCAGCCAGCGCGGTTTCGGTTCGCAGCTGACTTCGCAGAGCGGGTTTACGTTCCTCGCCGGTTATCCCGATGAACCCGAGCCGATGTTGCTCTATGGTCCTTATATCGATTTCGTCGCCGTCGGGTTTGGGCTGACCGCGGTTATGGCAGCCCTCGACCATAGGCAGCGGACCGGCTGTGGGCAGTACATCGACCTCTCACAGTACGAGACCGGACTGCAGTTCATCGCCCCTGCTCTGCTGGATTACGAAGTGAACCGGCACATCATGGCTCAAAACGGGAACCGGAATCCGAACGCCGCCCCGCATGGCGCCTTTCCTTGCCGGGGCGACGACCGGTGGTGCGTAATTGCGGCATATAGCGACGACGAATGGAAAACACTTTGTCGCGCCGTAAACCACCCAGAGTGGATGGAGGACGCGCGGTTTGCTTCGCTCCAAGCGCGCAAGCAAAATGAAGATGAGCTGGACCGGCTCCTGGGCGAGTGGACGGTTCAGTATTCACCGCGCGAGGTGATGGAGCGCTTGCAGGCGGCAGGAGTAGCAGCGGCGGCGGTCAACACGCTCGCGGACATTTTCGAAGATCCGCAGTTGAATCATCGCCACATCTGGCGGGATTTGCCGCACGCCGAACTGGGACATTTCCAATACGAGGCGCCGCCCTTTACCCTTTCGGAAACCCCGTCCGAGGAATTCGCCAGTCCACTATTGGGAGAACACAACCGCGTTGTATGCAGTGAAATCCTGGGCCTCGCCGACACAGAGATCGACGACCTGGTCAAGCAAGGAGTGCTTGAGTAAGAAATAGACTGTAAGGGCACGATTATTCTACAGATCACAATTCAATAATTACGCAACACGTTTTACAAAACATTCACTTGAGGAAAACATGTCCTATCCCGACTTGCACGAGCACATCAAGAAACTGGAAGCATGTGGATATTTGAGGCGCATCCAGCAAGACATCAACAAAGACACCGAGATGCACCCGCTGGTCCGCTGGCAGTATCGCGGCGGCATTCCCGAAGAAGAGCGCAAGGCGTGGCTCTTTGAGAATGTTTTGGACGCCAGAGGTCGGCGCTATAAATTCCCGGTCGTCGTGGGCGCGCTGGCGGGCAAGACGGAAATCTACTACCTGGGTATGGGCTGCAAGACCATCGAAGAAGTGGAAGCCAAATGGCAACGGGCGCTCACGAACCCAATCGCCCCTGTCGTCGTCGAAAACGCGGTGTGCCAGGAAGAAGTACACACGGGCGACGAACTGACAAAGGAAGGGTTGGGACTGGACGAACTCCCGGTCCCGATTTCCACGCCTGGCTTCGACAATGGTCCATACACGACATGCTCTCACTGGATTTCCAAAGACTTGGAGACCGGTATCCAGAATATCGGGAATTACCGCGGGCAGTTCAAAGCGCGCGACCGTGCCGGCGTGTTTCCTTCGGGTCTGGGGCAGGATATTTTCATCCATTGGAAAAAGGCGCAAGCGATGGGCAAGCACCTTCCCGCCGCGCTCGTCGTGGGCGCGCCGCCCTATGTCTCGTATGCCGCCGTGCAAAAAGTGAAATACGGACTGGACGAGATTTCGGTCGCCGGTGGGTTGGCGGGCGAACCGATCCGCATCGTCAAGTGCAAAACGATCGATCTCTACGTGCCGGCGGAAGCCGAATTTGTCATCGAGGGCTATCTCAACACCGAATGGGTTGAGCCGGAAGGCCCATTTGGTGAATCGCACGGCTATATGCACCCCCGGCAGATGAATCCTTTCCTTGAAGTCACCGCGGTCACGCATCGCAAGGATGCCGTGCTCGTCTCCTGGATCAGCCAGGTGACCCCCAGCGAATCCTCCGTCATCAAAAAGACGAGTTACGAGATGCTGTTCCTCCAGCATCTGCGGGACGAATGCCGCATCAAGAGCATGCTGCGCGTCGAGATGCACGAGCCATTGACGAACCTCCGCAAGCTCATCAACCTCCAGATGAAAAAACCCAAAGAGGCCGAAGTGTGGCGCGCGCTCCACGCCGCCAGTTCCTTCCATCCCGGCGTGGGCAAGATCGTCGTCGCCGTGGACGAAGATATCGATCCGGCGGATGAAGCGGCAGTGTTCTGGGCGATGTGCTATCGAATGAAACCGCACAAGGATGTCCAGATCGTCCCGGGCATGGAAAAGGGGCACGCGCCGCCTTTCAACTACAAGGACGAAGTGGAAGGGACCGACGTGGTCGCCTACCATTATCCCGCGGACGATTCGGCGATGCTGTGCAACGC
>JBLMXX010000018.1:0-5324 GCA_050257995.1 Acidobacteriota bacterium
CTCAAGCCGACCGCCGGACGCGTGATCTTTCGCGAGCGCGATATTACACCCCTTCCGCCGCACCGCATCGCACACCTAGGTATCGGTCGCTCGTTCCAGATCACGAATATCTTTCCCAACCTCACCGTGTTGGAGAACGTGCGCCTGGCGGCGCAGGCGATGGGACGCGATAGTTTCAATCTCCTGGCCGCCGCGGATCGATTAAACAAGTATATCGAGAGGGCCTATCACGCCATCGAACAGGTCGGTTTGAAAGATAAAGCCAACTCCCTCGCGAGCACACTCCCTCACGGCGACAAGCGCAAGCTCGAACTGGGTATCCTGCTCGCCTCCGACCCGCAGGTCCTGCTCCTCGACGAGCCGACGGCGGGTATGGCGTCCGAGCAGGTGCCGCAGCTCATGGCGCTCATCGCGAACGTCCGCAAATCCGGCGACAAGACGATCCTCCTCGTCGAGCATAACATGGACGTCGTCATGAACGTGTCCGACGCCATCTCGGTCATGCATTACGGCAATGTGCTCGCCGAAGGGACGCCCGCGCAGATCGCGGCGAACGAGCAGGTGCAGAAAGCCTATTTAGGGGAGTTGCACAATACATGACGAGTGAAACGTGAAATGTAAAACGTAAAACGTAAAACGTGATTCGTAATCCGTAAATCCTGATTCACGCTTTACGCCTTACGTTTTACGGATTATGCACTACGGACTAGGGCAACATGGTAGACATTCTTCAAGTGGACTCGATCCAAACTTTCATCGGTCTGTTCCACATCCTCGAAGGCGTGACGCTGACAGTGCCGGAGGGGAGCATCACAGCGCTTCTGGGACGTAACGGCGCCGGCAAGACGACGACCCTGAGATCCATCCTCGGGCTCACGCCCCCGCGGGAGGGACGCGTCCTCTTCGCCGGTCGCGATGTGCGCGGCCTGCCTCCTTATGACATTGCCGCGCTGGGCATCGGGTATGTGCCGGAACATCGCGCCATCTTTCGCGACCTGACCGTCGAAGAGAATCTGAAAATTGCAGAGCGCAAGAAGGGTGACCTGGATCGCCGTTCGAAGATGCTCTTTACGCTCTTTCCGGACCTCCAGCGGCTCATCAAGCTGCGCGGTGGACAACTTTCGGGTGGTCAACAACAGATGCTGGCGATTGCACGCGCCCTGGTGCCGGAAAACCGCCTGCTCTTGATCGACGAGCCGAGCGAGGGATTGGCGCCTGTCATTATCGAGCAGCTGATGGAATCGATCCGTAGTCTCAGCGCACATACCACCATTCTGTTGGTTGAGCAGAACTTTCGCATGGCGCGCTTGTTGGCCGACCGTTACTACTTGATCGACGACGGGCATACGGTCAAATCCGGCGCGATGGCAGACCTGGTCGACGACCGCGCCACCATCCAGCGATACCTGGGCGCGTCGGCGATATAATCGGGCGGCGCCGGTCGTTGCCATCGCCGGGCGTGCCATCAAGTGAGTAAACTATGGATTTCATAACCCATAACCGCAATCTTATCCTTACGCTCGTCATCATCGTCGTGATCGTCGCGCTCCTGATGAATGGTATGAGCACGCCGACGGCGGTGAGCATACTTCTCTCCGGCGTTACGCTCGCCGCGCTCTATTTCCTGGTCGCCTCCGGTATCTCCATCATCTTTGGCTTGATGGACGTGCTGAATTTCGCGCACGGCTCGTTCTTTATGCTCGGCGCGTATCTGGGCTGGACCTTTTACACCAATCCCCGCCTGATCCTCAACACCGCGCCGCTCCTGCTCGCCCTGACGGCAGCGGTCTCGCTCAATTCGCTCTTGACGCGGCGAGTGACGGTGCCAGCCGCGGGACGCTGGGTAGCCGGGATCCTCGCTGCCGTGATCGTTGTCCTGGCGATGCGCGATTTCCCGATCGAAAATCTGGTCGCGATGGGCATGTCCATGACCGGCAAGGTCATCCCTACCGCGGAGGCGCAAGAGCCGCTGGCAACGATGTTTAACCGGATGGCGCTCTTTTTTCTCGCCGGTCTCGCGCTGGACTTTGTCATTGCCTCGAAAGGCCGGGACCCTAACGCGCCGTCCGTTGGACGCACGGTGGGGACAGCCGCGCTGATCGCGCTCGTCGCCGTGCTCATCCTCGTCCTGCGCGATTTGGGCGAGCAGGCGATCCTCGGCACGGAGAGCAACTTGCGTTTTGTCCTCTCTCTCCTCTTCGGCGGGGCGATGGGAGCACTGCTGGGCGCGTTGATGGAGTGGGGATTGATCCGCCCGCTCTATGCCCGACCCATCTACCAGATCTTGCTTACGCTCGGCCTGGTCTTTGTCGCCGACCAGGTGGTCCGTCTCGTCTGGGGACCGGCAGGCGCGTTCATGACCAGTCCGAGTCTTTTCAACACCCCGGGCAAAGAGTGCCCGTCCTCGGATTTGATCTCCTGGCTCAGCCAGCACTGTGACTCGGTGATGATCATGGGGCGCGCTTTTCCGACTTATCGGCTCTTTATCATCAGCATCGGCATTGTCATTCTGGCTGCCATTGCCATCCTGCTCCAGCGCTCGCGCCTGGGCATGATCATTCGCGCAGGCGTGCAGGACAGTGAAATGGTCGAGGCGTTGGGCATCAACGTGCGTCGTACCTTTACGATGGTTTTTGCCATCGGTGCGGCGCTGGCGGGGCTGGGCGGAGTGGTGGCGGCTCCCTTCCTCGGAGTCTATCCGGGGATGGCATTGGAGTTTCTGCTCCAGGCGTTCATCGTCGTGGTGATCGGGGGATTGGGCAGCATCCCCGGCGCGGCGATCGGCGCGCTCCTCGTCGGGTTGGCGCGCGCGTACGGCGATCACATCGTGCTGAGCGGCATCCAACTGCCGTGGATGGCAGACTCGATCTCCGGATCGCCTGCCATCGCCCGCGCCTCCACCGTGTTGATCATGGCGATCGTGCTCTTTATCAAGCCGACCGGCATCTTTGGGAAGAAAGAGAGTTAGTCGATTAGTCGATTGGTCAATTAGTCGGATAGTCAATTAGTTGGATAGTTACACCATTCGCCCATAGTTCGACCGAATTTGACTATCAGACTATACGACTATCGGACTATCGGACTATACGACTAATGGGAAGCCATTATGAAGCAATTAATGAGTCGCAACCTGGGATCGCTCCTGCTGCTGGTCGTCCTCATTCTCCTGCCGTTCGCCCTTACCCTGTTTACGGGCGAACCGCTCAACAAGGGCGTGCCGCTGTTTGTGCAGGGTTTGATGGTGCAGGTCTATATCCTCGCCGTCTTTGCCCTTAGTTACGACATCCTGATGGGGCACATCGGCATCCTTTCGTTCGGGCACGCGCTCTTTTTCGGCACAGGCGCTTACACTTTGGGCATCTTGCTCAAATATGGTCACTGGTCGATCCCCGCCGCCCTGGGTGCTGTGATTCTCATCGCCGCCCTCGAGAGTCTCCTGATCGGCATCTTATCCCTGCGTGTCCACGGCGTCTACTTTGCCATGGTGACCCTCGCGTTCGCGACCGTCGGCTTTATCCTGGTCGGCGCCACCGATTTCCGCCAGTGGACGGGTGCGGAAGACGGGCTGCACGGCATCCCCGTTCCCGACGCCGTCAATCCCGCCCTGCACCGCCTCGAATTCTATTATCTCGCGCTCGCCTTTGCCGTCGTCGTCTACCTCCTGGTCAAGCGCTTTGTAGAATCACCCTCCGGCCGTGTCTGGGCCGCCATCCGCGAGAATGAAGCGCGCGCCGTCTCGATCGGGTACAATACGCTGGTTTTCAAGATCCAGGCGACCATCATTTCCGGCATTCTCGCGGCGCTCGCCGGCTCGCTCTATGCGATGTGGAACCTGAGCGCGACGCCGCTGACGATGGATGTGACCACTACCATCAATGTGCTCTTGATGGCTATCATCGGGGGCTCGGGCACCTTGATCGGACCGATGCTGGGAGCTGGGGTGCTGGAACTGCTGGGGTATACGCTGAACGCGTGGCTCGGGTCGATCTGGCAGTTGGTCTTCGGCGTGATTTACGTCATTTTGGTGCTTTTTTTGCCCTTTGGTCTGGTCGGGACCTGGCGGGCGCGTCATCTCTACTGGCGCGCTGCCTGGAACGAACGCCTCGCCCGATGGTCCATTCTTCTCCATCGCGGGGAGCACAAGCCCGGCGTCGAATAGACCGGTCGCCAAAACAAAAACCTTGCAGCCGCTGCAAGGTTTTTGTTTTCTTCACACCAACCGGTGAAGGCCCCTCAACTGTTCTACGTAATCCCCAATGTCCTCATTGCGGCGCCGTGCTGGACCGATCGGGTCCGAGATGTCCGCATCTCCCAGTAACGCGCGGAAAGTGTTGGCGACCCCGTGCGCGCACACCGGTATGTCGTATCCCCCCTCCAGCACAAAGACAATGCGTCCCTCGCACTGCTCCTGCGCCAACTGGATCAGCGTCCGCGCTAGCGCAGTATACCCGGCGAGCGAAAGGTTCTCCATCGCGAGCGGATCGCGCCAGTGCGCGTCGTACCCGACCGATACTAAAATCAACTGCGGGCGATACCGCTCTGCTACCGGGTAGAGTAGATCGTCAAACAACCGCTGGTAGCCTTCGTCGCCCACGTAAGGGAGCAGGGGCGCGTTGACCGTATAGCCCCTGCCTTCCCCCTCACCAATCTCGCGCCAGTCACCGGTGCCGGGATAATGGGGGTATTGGTGGGTGGAAAAGTACAGCACGTGTGGGTCGGCATAGAAAATATCCTGCGTGCCATTGCCGTGGTGCACATCGTAATCGGCGATGAGGACGCGGTCGAGTCCGTGAACGCTTCGAGCGTGCGCGGCGGCGACGGCGACGTTGTTGAATAGGCAGAATCCCATCGCCCGACTGCGCGTCGCGTGGTGCCCCGGCGGCCGCACGAGGGCAAACGCGTTGTTTACCTCCCCTGACATTACAGCGTCCACCCCGCGCACCACCGCGCCCGCGGCGAGGAGCGCGGCGTCCAGCGAATGCGAATTGGTGTACGTGTCCGGGTCGAGGTGTCCACCGCCGTGGGCGACCATCTCGCGAATGCGACGGATGTGGTCCTTGGAGTGCACCGCTTGGATTTGCGACTCGGTCGCGGGGAGCGGTTCCAGCGCGACGAGTCGCGCTTGCACGCCCGTTTCGCCGAGAGCACGGACGATCGCTTCCAGCCGCTCCGGCGATTCCGGGTGCCCCTCCTCTTCATGGGCGAGGAATACGGGAGAATACAGGTATCCAGTGGTCATGTTGCCTCATTTCGTCGTTTTCGTTTTGCCCGCCACCAAACGCCGACGGGATAACCCACCATCTTGGCGACGTCGCCCGTAACCC
>JBLMXX010000019.1:0-11619 GCA_050257995.1 Acidobacteriota bacterium
CCTCGCTCGGATGTGAACCCGGCTCTACCGCCCTTCCCAATTTGACGACCGCCGAGGGATGGGCGTCTGCTCCGGAAAATCGATGCAGCACGATCGACTCTTTTGCGTGCCGCCAACTTGACGTGACGATCGCAGTTTGTGGGCGACGCGTTTCACCGTCCAACCGGCGCAGCCAATCGAAAATGGCACGCTCACCCGGACGACGAGCGACGAGGGCGGTCCAGGGGAACAGAGCGCTCAGAGACCGGGCACCCGCGGGCAACCACAGCGCTCCCCGCGCCAGTCGCAATCTCCACCGCCGCGCCGGCATCAAGTTTGAAAAGGCATATTGGACCGGCATCGGATGGAGCGGAACCATATAGCAACTCGACTCCCAATTCGGGAGATGAAGGAAGAACGTATCAACCGGCAAGCCGCGCGCTTGCAGCAAGCGCTGGCTCTCCAACCGCCACCGTCGCGGCGTCATCACGTAAACGATTCCACCGGACGCCAACCGGCGTTCTACCTCCCCGGCGGTTTCTCGTAACCACCCTGTCTGGCGGCACTCGTCCCCGGATGGAGCGACGACGATTAGATCAGCTCTTTCGCCGGCAGCACATTGCCCCTCGGGTCGCAGTCGCTCCGGGCAATTGGCTCCCAAGATGAGGGACCGTTCGACCGCACCGTCAGGGTGAATTAGCTCCAGCGGAGAGATCCGTCCTGAAAAAGTTGTTTTCATTTTCGCCACTCGGCGCGAGTCACTCGCCGCCATGCCTGCCTGTTCGCGGCAAGCTGGACCCGGCGCTCGGGGTCTGTCGTCAGACTGGATAGGAGCGAATCGCGTGCCCAGCGTGCCAGAGCGATGCATTGGACCAGAACGATCAATTCAGCCTGGCGCATCCGGGTATAGTGATGGCGATAGAACTGCAAAAGACTGGTATAGAACTGCACCGCCATTTCGGCGCGAGCCTGCCGGGTGCTCGCCCCACCCATATGGACGATCTCGGCGACCGGAGCGAAATGGACCTGCCATCCTAATTTCTGCAGGCGATAGCAAAGGTCCACTTCCTCATAAAACATGTGAAAGGATTCGTCAAAGCCACCCGCTGCGTCAAATGCGCAGCGCCGGATGACGATGCCTGCCCCCATCACCCAGGGGACGGAGCGTGCGTGCGAGTGGGACCATGTCCGCAAGTAGGATTCTCTCACACCGGGGAGAAATCGAATGAGCCGGGTCAGGTTCGATACATCCAGAAAGATATCCAACGGAGTGGGGAAAGGAAAACAGGATGGCTGTAATGTCCCATCCACATTCACAATGCGCGGTCCGAGCATGCCTACCTTGGGATGGGCATCCATAAAAGTGCGTAGCGCAGGCAATGCACCCGGGCACACCACCGTGTCGGCATTCAGAAGCAAGATATATTCGGCATGGCAGCCCGCGACCGCCTGATTCGCCGCCGCACCGTAACCGGGATTGCTCGAATTGGCGAAAAGGTGCGCGGTCGCGAATCCCGTTCTCACCATCTCTGCACTGCCATCCGTGGACGCATTGTCGACGACGACGAACTCGCGGGGCGATTCCCTTTGCACGCTGTCAAGACACCGGCTCAGTAGCTCGCGCGTGTTATAGCTAACCACGGCGACGGCGATCCCACTCATTTTCTCACCGATCCGGCTTCCTGTTGCACCTTGTAGATTCTTACAAGGTCCTGATCGGAAGAATAGACCTGGATAACCCTGTTCCTGCCACCAAGCTCGGGCAGCACGGACAGCAACGCGAAAGTCATAGCGCTATATCGAGGTCTATAGGTGGATTGCCACTTGATTTCCGGCGCCACCAGGACATAGTCGATTCCATGTTCGTCGAGGTAACGATCCAGTTCCCCCGCAGACGAAATTCCAGGAGGATAGTTGACCGTCTTCCGTTGGGCATACAAGTAGTCCGGCTCGGGCGCTTCCGTCATAACGATGGCAGATGTACTGGTGTGGCTCATCAGCCAGCGGGAGCGCGCCTGAATATCCCCCGCATGGTTGCGTGAGTCGTCAATATCAAGGCTCTTGAATAGCGAAATCAGGATTAGCGAAAAGAACAGTGCGGCTAGCACCAGGTTGGCGCGGCGAAATTGAAATGAATCCTGCTTTGCTCTGTGGACAACCCATGAGATTATGCCCTCCAATCCGACGAACAAAGCCAAATGAATCTGGGGCTGAATGGGATACAACAGCCGCGGGTCATTCCAGATCCAGAGAAACAATATTGCGAGATACCCGACGGCAAACCCGGGAAAAAGGGGTAGCCGCTCTTGAATCAAGACACGGATGAGACCGAAAATCACGAGCGCGGAGACGAGATACCCCGAAATTGCGGGCACAAAACTCAAGCCAATCGAATCGGCAAATTGCTCTTCCCTTTCGCCTCCACCGAGCGGAAGGGCGACGGCTCGGATATCACTTCCGAAATGCTGCCGAAAGCCATAAAGGAACAGGTTTCGTATTCTCGCTAACCTGTAATCCAAGTTCGCCGCCAGGAGCGCGGGGCCTTCGGGCGCAGTCGCCGGCTCGCGACTCTGCACCTCGGGAGGACTGCCGGTAAAGGGGATTGTCAATAGACGCGCATTCTCATCTTTAAAGTACTCTATCGGCAACAGATCTTTGACTTGCAGAGGTGTGATCAGAAAGATCAATCCCAGTATGACCAGTGCCTCTCCAAGGATAAAGATCATATCCTTCCACAGTTCCCTGCGTTTCAAGACGAGTAAGTAGGCAAAGATACAACCCACCAGTACAATCCCAATCGTCCGGGTGAACACTACGAACACCAACGCCGCGCTCATGCCCCAGCTCCACCAGGCGCCGCGCCTACCCTCCACCGCTCGCTCGGCCAAAATGATCGCGATGAGGCAGAAAGTAGTAAAAACCGGTTCAGACATGATGCGCCGGGTATGGTCTATCGTCATCGGCGAGAAAGCATAAAGGCCGGTAATGCCAAGGGACCACCAATAGGATCGACCCTTGGCGAGCAAGCGCCATCCCCAGAACAAGAGAATCGTGTTTAATATAGTGGCGGCGAGCGATGGCAGTTTGAGGGCATCCCAATTGCCCGGAAACATGATAATAAAGGGAACTAGCAAGAGGGGATAGCCAAAAGGATACTTGGCCGGGTCGGGCTGACCCGGGGCATTGATCATCCCGTAACCACCAGAGTGGATGAGGGATTGCGCGAGCACGATATAGCGCGCATCGTCAAAATGCGTACCAACTTGATACAATTGGTACCCGGCCAGGGAAACAATCACCATGGCTAGTACGATACAGATCCACAGGAGGACTTGAATTTTTGTCGGTCTGTCAGTCGATTTTTGTCGGTCAAGCGGTAGCATCATCTTCAGACTAGCCTAACAAGATCCCCGGCAAATTGGGGACTCTAGTCAAAGGTTTACGCTTGGAGACGAAGGGGTTGATCTTGCCGTCTTTGTCCACGAGCGAGTTCGACGCAGGATTGAATCGAGCAAGGCTTGCACGGCAGATAGAATATCGACCAGGTAGAAAACGGGTACAACAGGTAGGCGCAGCCAAAGAGCGGCGGGCGCTCGCTGTTCCACGAATAACGCAATGATCTGAAACAGAGGCGTCACGAGCGCGAGCAATAGGACCCAGACAGGGAATGAGAACAGGTTATTGGAAACCACCGATAGGAATGTTAGCACGATGCCGCCCACCAGGGCAATGCGGTCCAGGTAACCTGTTGCGAAAAGAAACAACTCTAACCGCAGGGGTATCGACAGTCGCCTGTCACGGATCAATCCCATCGCGTGGGTCAGGGCGACGTCGGCAAACCCGCGTGCCCAACGCCTATGCTGCTTGAGGTAACCATCCACAGTCTCGGGGACCGAATGCCAAGCGACCGATTCCGGCACAAAGCGTACTTTGTAGCCCGCGCGGTAGAACGACATAGTCAGGTCAGAATCTTCCAGGAGGGCACCCTCACGAAAACTGCCGCAGTGGTCTAGCAGATCACGCCGGTAGGCACAATTTGAACCAAGGAGCGCCGGCGCCAGCCCCAGACGATCCTTGGCGCGCATGGTTACAAGTTGGTGGACCAGGGTTTCAACCGTAGAGTAGAATGCCGTGGGGCTTGATAGTGCATTAGATGGCCAAGTGGCTCCGCTGATACCGGCGATCTGCGGGTCTTGGAAGCAGCGGACGATCGTTTTGAGTGCGCTCAGCTCCGGGCGGTGATCGGCATCCAGAACATAGATAATATCGCCGAAGGAAGACTCTCTCAACGCAACGTTCAAGGCGCTTGCTTTGCCGAGATTCACCGGGAGAGATAGGACGCCCCATCCTATTTGCTCGCAAGCAATTTGTTCCATGAAAGGACGGGTCTTGTCCCGCGAGCCATCGTCAATCAACAGCACGCGCCGGTTTTCTGTCGGATAGTCCAATCCATCCAGAGACTGGCACAGTCCGGCCACCATGGTCTCTTCATCCCGGCAGGAGGCGAGGATCAGGACATCGGGCCATGTCTGCGGAACGAGAGACCTACCTTCGGGATCCATGCTCCTTCCAGGCGCGCGAAAAATCGCCAGAGCGAAAAGGATCCTGCGAAAGTTAAAGACGAGCAGGATGGTGACGCAAAGCAGCGCCGCGATAGTGTAAAGGGCTTGTAGAACGCCAAATAATGTTAGCGCAAGATGCATGGCCGTCCGGTTGTGAAACAGAGGTGAAAGCCATGGTGGATTGGTATCCTGGAACCAGATAACCACTCCAGCGTGGCGGGTTCGCGAGCGGATCGCGCTAGCACGACACAAAGGTCACTTTATAAGAGATTAATGTTGCCCTCAATAATACAATGACAGATGGGAATCGGCGAAAACAAAAAGCACCCGTTGGCACAGCAAATGGCGCCAAGCGAAGGTGCTTGTCTTTGAGTTCGCCAAACCGCAAAGCCCATTGCGGAGGTACTCATCTTGGCGCCGCTTACAGGACGCGATCAGGATGGGACATGCTCCGTTAGGGCGAAGGCAAGTTAACTAGACGTGACCAAATTTCCTGAAAACGAATATCCCGCGGGCAGGGCAATCGTATTGGGGAAAGTGCCAAAAATGGGCGAGACAGGGCTCGAACCCGTGACCTCTTCCGTGTAAAGGAAGCGCTCCACCAACTGAGCTACTCGCCCGCGACGGTCATTATAAAATCATGCCCCCCGTTTGTCAAACCTCTCCCGCGGCGATATAATGGCGCCGATGCAAAGTGGAACGGATGATATTCTCTGGACCGCCGGGTTTTTCAACGAGCGGTTCCCCGCGCCGGTCTCACCGCTGGGCTGGTCACTCCTCGGCCCGCTCATCGAGGAAATCGCGCTGCGTGACCCCCTGAGGTTCCTCGGTTATCCCGAAGCCGAATCCATTCCGCTCACGCGGCTGTGGAATGGGCACCCTTACACGAACGTTCGCGCATTCCAGATCTTTTACAAAATCTTTCCCGATTTCATCCTGCCCGAAGACGCCTACCGGTATTTCCCCGAGGGGAATGCCGCCTTTCGCAAGCAGGCGCTTTACCCGCCTTCGATCCTCTCCCCGCGCTTGCTCCTTTCCTTCTTCCGCGCGTTCTTGTCTGACTGGCAGGATTTCTCGACTCTTCACAATTACAGGAAATGGGCGCGCTATACCCTGGAGCACGATCGCCGCGTAGAAGCACTCCGCGCGCGCGTTAAAGCGTTAGAGGCGCAGAACGCCACCACGGACCAAGTCCTCGCCGCGCTCGACGAGGTGGCAGACGTCCACCGTGATCTGCTGCACATTCACCGCTGGAGCCTGATGCACGCCGATCTTACCTTCGGCGCGCTCAAGCGGATGGCGCGCGCGTGGATCGACCGCGAGCGCGGCGGCGAGTTCGCGGCGCGCGCGGTGGTCGGCGCCGCCAACAAGACGATGGAGGTGGACGCAGACTTGCGCGCCTTGGCGGCGCGGGCGCGTAATGAACTGGAAGGCGCGGCTACGTTTGACGAATTTATGGAGCGCGCCGCTCCGGATACGCGCGACGCATTCTCAACTTTCCTCGCGCGTCACGGTCACCGTTCCTTTACGCTCGACATCGCCGCTCCGACCTTTGCCGACGATCCGTCGCAAGTATTGCGGCTGTTGAGGGGGATGGAGAGTGAGGGGAAAGCAGAGATGGGGAAGCCGGTCCCCATCGCGGTTCCGCGTTCGATTCCTCTCCGTACGATCTTTAACGCCGTGCGCGGGCTCGCAGTCAAGTATGTGATCTTGCGGGAGGACCAGCGCTACTATTGGCAAAAGAGCCTGGCGGTTTCGCGACGTCTCTACTGGATACTGGCGGGGCGGCTGGTGGACGAGCAGGTGATCGGGGACCGGAACGGGGTCTTTAATTCGGTGCACCGCGAACTGGTGGACCATTTTCAAGGTCGCCTCGACGGACCCGCGCTGGCCGCGTCCATCCGGGCGCGCCAAGCGGAGTGGGAGGGCTACCGACGCGATTATGACCGGTCGCCGGGTGGCTCGTACCCGCTTTTCTTGCGTGGAGATGCTCCGCTCGCGGCCGCCCGCGCGCAGCGATCGGTATGGCAAGCCCGCGCGGTTAGTCCCGGCATGGCACGCGGGGCGGCACGCATAGTCCAGTCGGCGAACGATTTGGCGCTCGTCCAGCGCGGCGAAATCCTCATCGCTCCCTCCACGGACCCGGCATGGACGCCGGCTTTCTCCCGTATCGCGGGGCTGGTGCTCGAGCGTGGAGGCGTCCTTTCGCACGGGGCAGTGGTGGCACGCGAGTATCGCGTGCCCGCGGTGGCGGGGATCGCCAACATCGCTCGCGAGATCCGCGACGGAGATTTGATAGAAGTGAACGGCAACACCGGGGTGATTACGCGGGTGGAGCAATGAAAAGGCGCCGTGCCCGGCCGCACGGCGCCTTGTATCTGTGACTCGCCCCGGGGGGAGGGGCGTTGCCACCAAAAGGGGAGTAAACGAGAGCCCGCTCTCTTGCCAGAGAAGCGGGCTTGTCATTGCTTCTCGTCGGCAGCCCGGCAGTCGTTGCGGTGGTTCTCACCGTCTTAGACCCGTTGCTTTGCGTCCCCGCCTTTCGACGGGTTTGCCTTTATCGGAGCGGTACTGCGTTTACGGTTGTTAGTGTACCATCAAGCGCCTGTTGCGGCAATGGGAAATGGGTACTGATAATAGGTGAGGCTTACTCGAGCCGGATAGGCTTGGCGAGAAGGCTCACGAGCAGTTTGACCGAATTCTGGACATCTTCCCCGTCCACCATTTCGGACGGCGAATGGATGTAGCGCGCCGGAATGGAGACGACGCCGGTCGGGATCCCTTCGCGCGACACCTGCATTGCCATCGCGTCGGTCGAGCCCACCGTGAGCACCTCCAACTGGTAAGGCAGGCGCGCCTCTTGCGCGGTCGTGACCAGCAGGTTCTTGACGCCCGGGTGGGCGAGCATGCCCAGGTCTTTGACCTTGATCGCGGGTCCTTTGCCCAGCCCGACTGACATCGTGCCTGCCTCCGGCGTGTCTCCGGTATCGGTCACGTCGACGGCGATGGCAATGTCCGGCTGGATGCCAAAGGTCGAGGTGGTTGCCCCCCGCACGCCCACTTCTTCCTGGACCGTAAAGACAAAGAACACGTCGTGAGGGGATTTCTTTAATTCGCGCATGGTTTGGATCAAGACGGCACAGCCGATGCGATCGTCCATCGCCTTGCCGATCATCCGGTCGCCCAGGTCCGCAAAGTCGCGCCAGAACCCCGCGGCATCCCCGACCTGGAGGGGATGGTTCGCCGGGTCTTGGACGCCAACGTCGATGAACAACTGGTCCATCTTTATATCTGTCGAGCGGAGGTCTTTGTCTTTTTTCTCACGCCCGATGACGC
Source organism: Acidobacteriota bacterium (assembly GCA_050257995.1). GTDB lineage: Bacteria > Chloroflexota > Anaerolineae > UBA4142 > UBA4142 > JBLMXX01. The sequence goes on from JBLMXX010000019.1 coordinate 7,878, forward strand.
CGATAGTGCCGCTGCCAAAGCGGACACGGTGCCCGTAGAGCGTGAGGGGAAAGACGCCGCCGATGGGCGCAAACCGCAGAAACCCTTTTTCGTCCACGTGCGTCACCATCACTCCGATCTCGTCCATGTGCGCGGCGAGCATGATCTTTTTGCGCGGAGTGGCCCCCGTCCCCTTTTTGCGCGCAATCAAATTGCCCAGCGCATCGACCCGTATTTCGTCAGACAGGTTCTTGATCTCACTGCGGATGATCTCGCGGATGATCTGTTCGTGCCCGGAGGGTCCGTAGGCTTCGGTGAGCCGCTTGACGAGCTCTTTGACGGGTGGAAGGCGCGTCGCCGGCTCGTCGCCGTTTTCGAAATTCGGAAAGTGGGTGTTCTTTTTGACAGTTACCATGGATTTCCTCAGTCTTGGTCCGTTATCAGTGTCTTGTTTAATTTGGACAGCGTTTTGGCCATCAGCGTCGTCGTGTTTTCATAGTCCTTTAGACTTAGCAGGCTGACGGGGGAATGGATATAGCGCGTTGGCACGGCGACGGGGACAGAGGGCACCCCCTCTTTCACCAAGTGAATTCGCCCGGCGTCGGTGCCGCCTCGCATCGGCTGTTTGATCTGGTATGGGATGCGGTTCTCTTGCGCTGTCTCCACCAGCAGTTTGACGAGGCGCGAGTCGGAAAGAAGGCTGTTGTCGGCGACTGAAATGGCGGCACCCTCGCCCAGGCGCGTGGTGGGTGAGATATCCTTCGCCTTGGGGGAATCGTCGCATATGGTACTTTCCAGCGCGAACGCCACGTCTGGCTCGATCGCGAAAGCCGCCACGCGGGCGCCGCGCGCCCCGACCTCTTCCTGGGCCGTAAAGACGCCGTAGAGGTCGAAAGGATAATCCCGCTTGAGCAGGTCGACCAGCACCGCACAGCCGGTGCGGTCGTCCAGCGCCTTGCCTTTCACCAGCCCGTCTCCCATTTCGGCAAATTCGGTGGCAAAAGTCGCATAATCGCCTACTTTGACGGCTTGGGAGGCCTCTTCCTTGGATTTGGCGCCGATATCGATCGTCATCGATTCGACCTCGAGGACCTGCTCGCGCTCTTTCTGCTTGAGCAGGTGGATGGGCTTGACGCCGATGACGCCCGGAATCTTGTCCTTGCCGATCAGGACCACCTTGCTCAACAGGACGCGCTCGTCAATCCCGCCGACGCGGCGAAACCGCAGGTGCCCGTTCGACTCGTGATGGACGATCATCAAACCTACTTCGTCCATGTGCGCCGCGAGCATAACCTTGAACGCGGATTTGGAGCGCCCGCGTTTGGCGTGCTTGACCGCGATCAAGTTGCCCATGGTATCGGCACGGTATTCGTCGACCCGGTCCCGGACCGCGCCGATCAGTATCTCGCGTACTTCTTGCTCGTTGCCCGACACGCCCCGGGCGTTGGATAGTTTCTCTAGCAGCATAATGTTGGAAATCCTATTCCGTAATCCGTGATCGGTTTCCGATGTTTACGCACTACGGAATACTGAACACGGCCCACTGCTTACTTCTTTCTCCGCGTCCGCGTCCGCTTTGGCTTCCCGGAGGATTTTGGCTCGACGCCGTTGGTCTCACCTTTCAATTGCTTTAGAAATTCGCCGTCGAGTGATGCGCAAAAGTAGGCGAGGAGGCGGCTGGTCCGCTCGAGGTCGCCGATGCTGAGGGTTTCAACCGAGGTGTGCATATAGCGCAGCGGGATGTTGAGCAAGCCGGTGGGAATACCCTCCCGAACGACCTGCATCGCCCAGGCGTTGGTGCCGGTAGCGCCCGGCTCTGCCAGCACCTTGAAGGGTATCTCTTGCGCCGCGGCCGTCTCGACGAGTCTCTCGTAAATGAGCGGGTGAATATTGGGCCCCACCGAGATGCCCATCCCGTCGTTGAGCGGGACTGTCCCAATCTCGCTTGTGTTGGGCTGGTCGGCGTGACTCACGTCGATCGCAACGGCAATGTCAGGATTGATCTGGAAGGCGGAGGTCATCGCGCCGCGCAGTCCCACTTCTTCCTGCACGTTTGCCACTCCGTACACATCCCACGCGTGTTTGATCGTGGAAAGCAGGCGCAGAGCCTCCGCGACACAGACCACCGCCGACCGGTCGTCAAACGCCTTGCCGGCGACGAGATGGTTCTGGAGCGTTACCATCCGGCGCGACAGGGTCACCAGGTCGCCGGTGTGGACCCACTCGAGGACCCGCGCTTCGGGCAACCCCACGTCGATAAAAAGCTCGCTCATCGGAATGACCTTTTGACGCTCTTCTTCCGAGAGCACGTGCGGCGGGCGGGAGCCGATAATGCCGGGCAGATCCTTGACTCCGTGGACGACGACTTCTTGGGCGAGCAGGACGCGCGCGTCGAACCCGCCGACCTGCGTAAAGCGGATAAACCCTTTTTCAATGTCGGTGACCATCAAGCCGATCTCGTCAATGTGCCCCTCGATGAGCACACGCGGCGCCGGTGTCTTGTCGCGTGGATCGCGCCGCCCGCGTTGGAGTGCGATGACGCTGCCCATGGCAGTGACGGAGATTTCGTCGGCATACGGTCGGAATGCTTCGATGACTAGGTCGCGCACGCCGTGTTCATAACCGGACACGCCGCTCGCTTCCGATAGCGTTTGCAGAAAATCCTTGGCGGACAAAGCAGGTTGCCTCCCTGGAAATATGCGCCGCCATTATATCACGGCGCGCGCGACTGTCAATTCGATATTTGCGCATCCTCGTTTGCCAAATTTCTCAAACCATGCTAAACTTGGTAACTTGGCAAATTGTGACTGTACGCTCTCAATCGAGACCCGAATGTCCAGAGTTTTGACGATCGTGGCTTGTTTCATCGCCACGCTGGCCGGAACTTGGGCGGGCGGGGCGTTTGCCGCGCCTGCTGCGCTTGATTGCGGCACCGTGGCACTGACCGCGCCGGTCCCTGGAGCGACCCTTTCCGGCTCAGTCGACATAAGCGGGCGAGCGCTCATTCAAGATTTCCGGTTTTACAAGGTCGAGTACAGCCCGCTCGGGCGCGAACAGTGGGTCCTGATCGGGACGGATGTCGTCCGCCGCCCGGTGGAAAATGGGCGGCTGGCGGTCTGGCAAACCACGCTCGTCCCGGATGGTGCATATGCCCTGCGGCTGCATGTGGTGGACTCGACCGGCAATTTCTGCCCTGCCACCCTGTCGCCGGTGACCGTCCAGAATGCCCGCCCGACCGAGGCAGAGGTTCCCATGCCCACTGACACGCCCATGCTGACGGTCGTTCCACCCCAGCCGACGCCGACCCTTCCGGCAAGCGTTTCGGTAGAGTTTGCGCCGGTCCGGAACACGCCGGGTGTTTTGCCCACACGGGTGGCGCCAATCCCTATGCCGGATACCAACCCGGTGGTGCTTGGAGCATTCTTTGTGTTTGGCGCGTTGGCGTCGCTGGCGGTGGTGTTGTGTGTCGGCGTGGTCATGTTCGTTCGAAGGTTTGGATAATGCCCAGTCTACGCTGGCTGAAACGACACGGAGCGCCCGACGAAGCGATGGACATCAAACTCATCGTCGGTCTGGGCAATCCGGGCGCGCGTTATGCGCGCAGTCGCCACAACGCCGGATTCATCATCGCGGACCGCCTGGCACGCGCCCATAGCCTGGAATTTTCGCGCAAGCGCTTTAACGCGCAAATTGCCGAAGGGCAGGTCGGGGGCAAGCGCGTAATGTTGGCCAAGCCGCAGACGTTTATGAATGCGAGCGGGGA